>NZ_QTVH01000021.1:0-43851 GCF_003435975.1 Clostridium sp. AF36-4
GAACTGCTCCGCACGGATACGCTGCATACCGACACGGAGAAGAACGATGTGGTAATTTACAAAAATGATAAGAACGGGAACCGGCTTGCTACCGTGAACCGCTCTGAAATTCCGACAGAAGCAAAGGATACGTCTTACATCGATGTCGATGTGACGCTGGGAGACAATCAATTGAACGATAATGTAGTAAACCATTATAATGCTTTGAATCAGCTGACCGAGACGCTTACGAAAAACTACAAAGTAAGCTTTACTTATGATGCCGAAGGACTTCGTACCGGAAAGACGGTAAACGGAGAAAAAACGGTTTATGTCTGGGACGGAGACCAGGTGGTAATGGAACTGTCAAAGGGAGGAGCCGTACAGAAACGTTACATCCGTGGAAATGATTTAGTGTATGCCGATAAAGGGGAGAATACGGAGAAAACGTATTATGTCACAGATATGCACGGCAATGTAGTGCAGCTTTTGGATGAATCCGGAAATGTCACAAAGACATATGAGTATGATTCCTTTGGAAACGAAGTAAAACCGGAGAAAAAGGATGAGAACCCGTACCGTTATTGTGGGGAATACTACGATAAAGAGACGGAGGAAGTCTATCTGCGGGCAAGATACTATGAGCCGGGAGTAGGAAGATTTATCACAAGAGATACCTATACCGGGGAAAGTGATGAGCCGCTTAGTCTGCATTTATATACCTATTGTGAGAATGATGGGGTGAATATGGTGGACCCGAGTGGGCATTGGGGAAGACGAGCAAGTGGTTCATATGTTCATCAGGAATTAACGAGAGAGGCTATTAGAAAATATGATAATGATGGTTTGCGGTTTAGACAAATTCATGATTGTAGCATGATGCAAAACATAATTATGGATGGTGTTATTTTGCCTGATTATCTTCAGTCTAAGCACAAAAAGAGTTATGGGCAACAATATATACATACATACAAGAAATATTTAAATAAAAAATTGTGTGGAATTACGCTTTATGTAAAAGGGAAAAAAGGTGAAAGAATAAAAGATAAATTACATGGAAAAAGTAAAAATAAAATGCTTAAGTTCAGAGATACAGTTTTAAAAAAAATAAAAAAATATGGATTGTGTAAAAAAACGTATTTGCTTATCGGATGTTATCTTCACTCTGTGCAGGACTATTCAGCACATAGTTATTGTGCAGCTGTAAAAAACGTTGATTTAGCAAAATATAAAGCAACCTCCAAAACAGAAAGAAAAAAATATTCAGATGCTGTAAATGGATTCCATAAAGATTGGGAAGACAAGGATAATCAAGAGAAATTGCATAAAAAATTTAAAGATAATCCTTCAGCAGTATTTGATAAGAATATTAGGACTGGAAAGTATCAATGGAGAATGCTTTTTGATTCTAAGGAAAAAAATCCGCGCTGTGAAAAAGCAATTAATGATTCGATTGTTTTTTTAAGAAAAGCATTTAGCTATATGCAGTAAGGGGGGAAAATCGATTTATGAAGGGAATTATGGTAGAATGGATATGTCTGTTAGGAATTGTATTACTTTGCTCGTGCAGCAATACGTCGGTATCCGTAGCGCCGAGAAGCGAAGAAACACCTCGTGCGACGGAAGAAAAATCAAAATCACATGAAACGAAAACGGAAAATGTTAATACCGATAAAATGCAAGGGGTTTATCTACGCAGCTGCAAACCGGTTTGGCAATATTCTCAGGTGTATGACGGAGATTACTATTATTTAGTAACGGATGGTAATTGGAACTATACGGTAATGAAAAATAAAGAACCCATTGGAAAGTTTTCAATTCCCAAAGGCGGAATCATGGGGACTTTTGCGGTAGAAGGCGATAAGGCGTATGCTATCATATATTCAAATGATGAGGATGAATTATACCCTACATATTTAGCGCAGATAGATTATAAGAAATCCAGTATTAAGAAAATAGATATTGATTTTACTATATTAGACCGTGTGTATGGTGATGATAGGTTTGATTACATGCAGATACAAGATGAAAAAATATTTTTTGATAATCGTGAGAAGTATCCGGACGATATTTATCATTTGAATCCATATAAAAGTGGACAGTTTAGCATGTATGATATAAAAAAAGAAAAAATGACAGCACTCAATATACCAAAAGAGATGCAGAAGGCATTGCCCCATGTAAATTTAGTTGGAAATGCTTTTTGGTATGCAAATGAAATCAAGGGGAAAGTTGCTATCTATACTTATAATTGGAAGACAGGGGAGCAAAAGAAAGCAGCATCGAGTAAAATAGACAAAAAAGCAAAAGGAAATTTGATGATATATGTGGATGAGGATTACATATATTGTAGTGAGCTGGCAATTCCAAGACATGGTGGAAAAGCGAAAAGGCTTTTGAAAAATGCAGTAGTGTGTCCCGAGTATTGGTATGGCAATAGGTCGGGCAGCAGGTTTTTTTCGTCAAATTCTAAATATCTTTACTATTTAGATAAAAACTATCATTTGAAGAGATATGACAAAAGAACCGGATCGGTGAAAGGGTATGGGAAAGAGAAGTACATGAGTGTGGATTGTACAGAAAATGGAGTGTATGTAAAAAAATATAAAAAAGTTATGTTTCCGGGCTATACCGGGTCGGGGTGGTATTACGATGATGATATCGAGGATCCTGATGTAAAAGAAAGAACAAAACTAAGATTCTTTAAGGAATAAACAAGGAGAGTTAAACATGCTTTGATGCTAATAGAGGAAGATATTGCAACATTTTTGAAGGGTGAATCGTTGTATTATATAAAAGGGAAAGAGTTGACAGAACAAAAAGACTGCTAAAAGAAAGGGAGGAACAAAAGGGATGGCAATTCGGTACAATAAAAAGTTAGTTATAATAATGATTATGTTAATATTGTTTAGTTGTACAAGCTGCGGTGTGAAGCAAAATACGGATAAACAAGAGGTAAAGAAAAAGATAACGTGGGAGGGGGATTATCCCTATGCAAATTCTACGGATATATTTTGTGTGGAGAAAAATAATTTATTTTCATATGACATAAACGGAGAAAATAAGAGAAAGCTAAAGGCAACAATGGGGGAAGGGTGCTTGATTCGAGTAACGGATGAATGGTTGTATTTTAAGAAGGAGATTAAAAAAAATACCCAATATGGGATAGAAATTGAAGCAGTATGCCGCATTCCTTTAAAGAAGGGGAGAGGTGGGAGAAGTGTATTAGCAGGCAAAGAGCAAAAAGTTGTAGATCATTTGGATGGAGTAACTGAAGCAATAGTCGTAGATAAGTATCTTGTTTATTTACGCTCTGCATCATGTGTAAACTATAATAATTCTTTAGTGGGGAGTTATATTATACAACAAGAAGATGAGATTTTTTTAGTTGATCTGAAAAATAATAAAACAAAAAAGTGCATCGTTCCAAAAGAAATAACAAGTCTAAAAATACTGGAGTGGCAAGTGTTTGGAAGTTCGTCGAAAGGAATTGTATGGGGAGAAGAGGCTTTGTTTTATTATGATATTAAACAAAACAAAGTTAGTTTAATTAACGAAAAACAGACAAGTAATGTGGCATTTGACCCATTAAAGGATGAAGTTTATTATTGCAAAGAAAATCGCCCTCAAATAATAGAGAAATATAGTATTAAAACGGGTGAAAAGAGTGCGATAATAACCAAAAAAGAAGTTTTACCGGTGCTTGTTAATTGCCTGTGTGTTTCTATGGATGATATAAAAAAATTTAGCATAGAGGAATTGTATTATAGTAAAGAAAAGATTTATTTTTCGGTAAAAACAAAAGTGAAGGGCGGTTACAATAGAGAGGTATTGTTATCCTATCAAGTAAATAAAAATTTAGTGCTTTATGAGCCGGAATTGGATAATGCAAAACATTTATATTTGTCGTGGAATGAGAAAAATGTATTTATGATATTGTTAGGTTGTGTTCAAGGCAAGTGGTTTTGGCAGGACGAAAATGGGTTGCTAAAATATGATAGCAAAACAGGAGCTGTCCGGTTATGTGATAGAGATGGAATGGATAATGAAATTTATGCAATTAAGAGTATGAAAGAGTTGAGAAAGTGGGATGAGTAAGATTAAAAAAATTGGTTTGGCAGGAGTGGTACTTGCAATTGTTTTTGTAGTAGCTTTTATCTGCTTTAATAGAAAAGAGAAAAATAAAATAGAAGAAAAGGAAACAAAGAAAAATGAATGTGCAGAAATGCAGTTGTTTGAGTATCCAACACAAATTCCGGATATCAATGCACAATCAGAGGGTTTAAAGATGATTTGTGCAGATAGAACGGCAAAGTATTGGCAGGTTAGCGAAGGAAAATGTTATACGATGCAGTCCGATGGTGATAGAAATTATATAGTTCTTTGCAATGGAAATACAATTGGCGGTTTTTCTTTGTCTGATGGTTATATAGCAGGACTTGTAAGATACAAAAAAGAGTTTTATGCACTGCGAATATGTGCCAGTGAATATACGGATAAAGACACCAAATTTGAGGAGGCCGTTTATAAATGGAGTATTGGAAAAATAGATTTTAAGAACAATGCATTTGTAGAAATCTTTAATGCTAGTGAAAGCAGGTCGGACTCCCAGATACCGGATGTTTATGATGTGTGTGTTTATAAGGATAAAGTTATTCTTTATTACCAAGAGAAAATACATATTTGGAACATGACAGGAAAGAAAAACAAAGCCGTTATAAATGCGCCACATCTACCGCAAGGGGATTCGGATTATACGGTATATGATAATAAGATATTTTATGGTATCCACGATGAAAATAAGATAAATTTGTACTATTTTGATATGCAGAATAATATGGAAAAGAAATTTTATTCATATGTTAGCAAAAATGCAGTTAAAAATTGTTCTGTCAGTATTAAATTTGATAATGAAAATTTGTACGTGTCAAATTGCATGGTAAATAGAGAGGACGGAACAAAAAAACAAATCTTTAACAACTCTGTCAAAGATGGCGAAGATGTATTGTTTTCATACACAAATAAAAATATATATTATTTGGATAAAGACCATAAGGTGCATAAAATAAACAAGGCGAGTTTAGCGGATACAATCGTATATAAGAAAAAGGCGTCCGATGTACAGACATCAAAAGATTGTTTGTTTATTAAGAAATATGACGAAGAACTGGAACCTGATTATGAGACTGATTATGGTGAAATACAAAATTGGGATGTGCCGGACAAATGTAGAGTTGTTCAGATGTCAGAGCGTGGGGGAAAAGCAGTGCAGGTGGGAAAAATCAATGAAAATATGGCGGACTGTCCGGATGTGAATGCGAATAATTATTTCCAAAGTGTTTGTGATGCTTCGCAGTATTCACAGGTAGTAAATGGGAACTACTATTACCTCCGTATGGACAAAACGAAAAATAAGTATTTTGTGTATAAAAATAGGAAAAAGATTTTGACGTTTACATTGGGAAATCAAGAAAGACTAATTGCCTTTGTAAGATATAAGAATGCATTTTATTTTGTGAAACAGCGCGACGATGATTGGGAGGACTTATTTAACATATATTCTGCAACTATATACAGGATTTCTGAAGAAAGCCAAAGACCGGAAGTTTGCTTTGAATGGAAAACGAGAATTGGATTTTTGGTCACTTTGGACGAACAATCATCATTTTTTAATAAATGTTTTCTTAGTGGTGGAAAATTTTGTTTTGTAAGACGAAATTTCCTTTATGGAATTCGGTTGACAGATGGAAAACTGGTTGATTTTAATAACGTATCGAAAGGCACGAAAAAGAGACTTGGTATCTCTTATAAAACTAAAGTACAGTATAGTTCAGTGCTTCGTGTAAAAAAACGTATGTTAAAAAGTGCATATATTCAAACAAGAACTTTATATGATTTTAGCAGTAAATATTTGCTTTACATAGATAAAAAGTTTAATCTGTGCAGATATGATATGAGTAATCAAAGTGAAACGGTAATTGCAAAAAAATGTGTTGGAGTGGCCTGTATAAAAGGGAATATATGTGTACGAAAATACAAGGCTAATATGGCATATTTGAAATGTGATGAAGATGATGAGGCAGAGAGCATATATGACAGTGATTGTCCAATTTATCAAATGACGATGGATGGAAAGGGCATTTGTACATTACGTTAAGCTGATTCGGCTGAAGTAATTTAATTATGACGATTCTCGTGGTGGAATTTTTTGATTACCGAAGCGTTATTGATTAATACGGAGGATGTAAATGAAAAAGAGGAAAATAAAACAGAAGAAAAGAAAATGGCTTTATGTTAGGGGCTATTCAAAAGAATGGGAATTTCTTGAAGATAGCGATAAGAAAGTATCCGATGAATGGAGTGATGCACTGTATCGAATTCGCTGCATGGATGGAAAAGTTGAGAAACTGGAAGAAAATAACCCGGTAGAATAAACAGAAATGAGATGAATTGTAGCTGTGGAAAATAAATATATCCAATACGATGCAACATATTGAGGGCTAAATTGTTGTATTTGAGGAAAACATAAATTGACAAAATCTGTGCTTGTTAATATAATAAATATAGTTTTTATATTGCTAAAGCGTTATATATCAAATGATATGAATTAATGAGGAGGGTGTGTATTATGAAAAAAATAAAAACTAAAAATATTCTAGTTACGGTAGGAATTGTAATTTTACTTGCGGTGATAGTCTATGTTCGTAGCAGGATTTCTCCATTGTTTGGTAATTATAGTGTTGAAAAGAATGAAAAAAAGGTCGAAGCAAAACCAACGATGGACACAAAATCACAAGAAACAAAAAAGTCTCAGGAGAAAACGGAGACTTTATCAACAGGCATCAATTCGTATTGGAATATGCAAGGAAGTGGTAAAGTTAAATTTGATGTGAGTGCAGGTTTTTATGATGAATGGGGAGATATTCCGGCTTTGAAGTATAAAACAAAAATGAATTTTATAAAGATTGCAAAACTAAAAAAAGGTATTCTGTATCACTTGAAGATTGAACAGGCATCAGAGCTTAAGATTCCAACAAAAAGGCTTAGCCTTGGTTATTTTTATGTGCAAAAAAATAGGATAATGCGTATATGGGAAAATAACGATTATGAGGCACAAGGAAATGTTTGGACGCTGTCGAAGAAAACGTTAAATAGAATCATAAAGACCAGTGAGATTCCAAAGTATAGTACAATTGTTTGGCAGAAAAAGACATATAAAGATACATTAAAACACGATAAGATAGACTGGCATCAGTACTTAAAAAAGATTCAAGATTCGCCTAAAAAGAGACTGCGTTATGGTGGCTACTATCAATATCCACAGCATTCAGGATATTGGGAGACTTTTATTTGGGAAGAAGGAACTGGGTTGATTTTTTACCAGAGTGGATATAGAGATGGGGTGGAATGTATTAGGTTGAAAAGAAAAGGAGTGAAACTTCCAAGTGATGTATGGTATGATTGAGGTGATTTTACTGCAACATTCCGAAAAGGCGAATCGTTGTATTTGAGAAAGTGTTGATTTATATGAGGGGGTATCCGAATGAAAAAAATATTGTTTTGCCTGTTTTTGGGCATCAGTTTACTTGTTAATGTTGTTTTGAGTATATTTGTATTAAATAAAGAAAAAACATATGTGCAATTATCGCAGGACAAAGTAGTTTCTGTAGATAATGCTAATCCGATTGACAGCTATTTTGATAAGGTGATGAAACAAGATATGACATACGCTGAAATCAGGGGCAAGCAAAGATTATACGGGAAATTATGGAAAACGGAATATGAAAATGTGATACACTGGTTGAATGAACGGTGTAAATATGAGGATGATAAAAAAAGCATAGAAAAATTTGATTATCAGGTGAAAAAATACATAAAAGAGGCACAAGCTGTTTT
The DNA here is from genome assembly GCF_003435975.1 of Clostridium sp. AF36-4. NCBI lineage: Bacteria > Bacillati > Bacillota > Clostridia > Eubacteriales > Clostridiaceae > Clostridium > Clostridium sp. AF36-4. Next base: position 7,876 of record NZ_QTVH01000021.1, read on the forward strand.
GCAAATAAGTAAAGCAGAAACAAATTCGTTGAATAAATCACCGAGTGAAAGAGTAAAATCCTTGGGTGAAACAGCAGAAACTTTACGTGATGAAGGAGAACTTTACCGAGATATTTGTTTACAAATAATAGAGAAGTCCGGTAACAAGTATAGTTTTTTGAAAAGAGATTACGATAAAGTAATTATAGAATAGTTGGTGCACAAGTAAATGCTGTACCTGAGTTTATGAAAGATTACAATTTGGGTGGCATAAATTACAGTGAGCCATTTTCAAAATTAAGTGTGGAGGGATAAAATGGAGGAACTGCGTTACAGCAAAAAAAGAATAAGGATTTATATTGGTACTTTATTGGGAGTTATTCTGGCAATAGGTTTGATAATAGTATGTAATCACTGTGTATCTGAAAAGAAAAGTGATAGCAAATATAATGAAAGCATAGAAACTAATGGGAGTATTTTAAACAATATTGTTTTTGGTGGAGAACTGGCAGAAGAAAGTGGAAAAATCTATTATTCAAATGCAAACGATAATTGGAGTTTATATCGTAAAAATTTAAAAGGAGAAACAGAACAAAAACTGCATGATAATAGATGTGACAATATAAATATAGGAAAGGGATGGTTATTTTGCAGAGATGTTAAAAATCATCAAATTATTAAAATGAGATTGGATGGTAGTAAAAAACAGGTTATTTATAAGGGAATAATTGACAATTTGGCTTATTATGGAGATTACCTATATTTTTTAGAGGAAAGAGAGGGAATACAACATATAGCCAAAATTCGATGTGATGGAAGTGAAAAAACATACATTTATTCCAATCGTGAAGATAGAATTTGCAATCTTATTTTAGTACAGGACTGGATTTATTATTACAGCATGAATGATAAAATGATAGAAAAGGTAAACATTGATGGTTCATCTAATACAAATGTTGTGAAAGCGGAAATGGATTTTTTTATAGCGGACAAAAAAGGAATTTATTTTGCCGACAAAGAGAAACAAAAAGTTTGTTATGTGGATTATGACGGAAAGTACTTATCTGTAATCAGTAATAGTTGTCCAAGGTATATGTACATTTTTGAAGGACAGCTATATTATTGCAATGGAAATGATAGTATATGGAAAGAAGAACTTCGAGAAGATAAATCCGAAAAATATGTTGATAAAAAAGTGTTACGTTTTTACAAAACCGACAATGTATTGTTATATTATTATATAGAAAAAAGCGGTAGAGAGGAAAAAATATGTCAACAAATTTTAAGCCGTGAGAGTATACAGCCTGTTAAGGTTACAGATGAAACGGGAAAAAAATGCACGTTGAAACTTGCTAAATTAAATGAAAAAGATACGGGAGTATATTTTAGAGAGGCTGATCCCACGAGTGTGTTCGGGCAGATTGATAATGGGCATTACTATTATTTGAAATCAAATAGCAAAAGGGACTATGAAATTTTTAGAGATGAAGATGTTTTTGTGGGAGAATTTACGCTGGAATATGGCTACATATCCAGTTTTGCTAAATATCAAAATGATTTTTATGCTTTTATAACAATAGAAGAAGGAGAAGCAGAGGTGGAGACAACGAGACAAGCGCTTGTTCGTGTCGATTTGAAAAACAAAAAAGTTCAGTCAATTATAGATGATTATGAAAAAACAGAAAATGCGGATTCACAGGACAATTATTTTTGGGATGATCATTTATATGATTATTCAGCACTTTATCAGCAATACATATATCATGATTCAAGAGATGAAGTGATAGACAAAAAGTTGGATTATCAACCATATAAATCCGGCAAATCATTACAAAGATTTAGTATTAATAATAAGAAAAGGACAGAGAAGATTTTATCTACATCGAATATGAACGAGGCTAAGCCGTACCTGACTTTTGTTGATGGACAGATTTTGTATGGAAGGCAGAAAGGGAAAAAAGTATATTTATATGCTTATGATTTAAATACAAAAAAGAAAGTGAAATATTATGTTATAAAAGAAAAAAGACATATAAATGTTATGGAGTGCCCCCCTTTCATCCAACTAACTACGATTGTGTTTTTGTGACAATGGATGAAACATATATTTATTGTCAGGAGTTCGCAATTCCCCGCAAAGGTGGGAAAATGCGGCCATTATTGAGAAATGCTGGAGAATATTGGGGAGGTCAATTTGCATTTTCTACTAATAGAAAAAATATTTTTTATTTGGACAAGAAGTATCGGCTTCATCGAGTTGATAAAAAGACAAGAAAGGATGTTAAATTATCAAAGAAAAAATGGATGTCAGTGTATGCCACAGATGAAAAGATATATCTAGTGGAGTACGATGAAGATATAGTGGGAGCATATTGGCAGGAAGATGAGGGGGATGTAGTACAGGACCATGATTATCCGGGTGAAAATGCTTTATATTGCATGGATTTCCAAGGTGATATGAAGAAAGTAGGATGAAACATTTATGAAGGGAGATAAAATGAGAAAAAAGGGGAAATTAATAATTATTTGCTGTATTTTATTTGGAATTATGTTATTTATAGGATTGGCATATTGGATATTGATTTTTATTCCAAGAGAGAGGATGAAAGGATGCTATTTTGGTTATGAACAAATGCCAATAATGTCAAACGAAAAATATACTGGTAAAATTGATGCAAAAATGGAACATATTCTAATTGAAGATCATGCCGGAACAAAAGTTACAGAGCTTGATTTATTAGGTAATAGCCCAGATCAAGTGGTGTTAGGGGAGAAGACCTTTTTTTTACTATATCGATGGGATGACCAAAAAGGAACTGGAAAAATTGTTCAATATGATTACAAGTCAAATAAATTAAAAGAATGTAGGGTGTCTAATGTTGCAACAATCGCATGGAAAGACAACTATTTATTTTTTGGAAATTGGGATTTAAAGGATGATTACCGTTATTATTTTGAATCTTATTATAAAGGATTTTATGCAAATTGTTATATAGAGGAAGAGAAATTTGGAAAACAGCCGAAAAAAATAATAAAGAATCATGACTGGGGATGCAAAATTGGAAATACCAAGATGTATTATCATGAAGAGGGCTTTTTTTCAACAGAACCTTCATGGTTAGATTATGCAGGAACCTCAACGGGAAATTTTACGTTGGATGATGTGAAATCTAATTATCAGGCAGAAACAAAGCAAGAGAAGATTAATCGAACTTTACTTGTGAAGGAAATAGGGCAATGTGGTATTTCAAACCCTAATTATTTAATAGTCGAATACCAAATGGGAGATAAGATTTATGGTGTTTGTAATGTGTTACGAGAGTATATTCCAGCATATCCGATTGAGTCAAAGGATGTGGTTATGGCGTGCTGTTATAAAATTAGTAAAAAAAATAATAAGTTGAAGATATTAAAAAAGCAAAGTTCCAGTATTGCAATAATAGCAGAAAATGATGAATTTGTTTATCAAACTGACAATAAAATTATCAAGAAAAATTTAAAAACAGGAGATACACAAACAATATTTACATTTAGCAAGTATTTTTCTGCAAATATAGATGTGCAAGGGGATTATTTGCATATTTATGAGGGAGATAGGAGCAGCTACATAAAGTGGACGTAGAAGGAGGTAGATTGTTGTCAATGAAAACAATGAGAATGTGGCGGAAACGTATGGCTATAATCTTTTGTTGTGTAAAATCAAAAAAGAACTTTCGCAGAACAATACAGATGGCAGTGCTAGTTACCAGATCGTAGTAAACGAATATGATAAGTCTGGCAAACTCGTGGAAACAAAAAGCAAACAGTCTGTATTGGTGTGAAGGAGAGGAGAAATTAATGCAAAGTATTTTAGTTCAATTATTAATGAATAAAGAATTGTTATTAATATATGAGATAGCATCATTTGCTATTGGAATTATACTTCTTTATGTAACAGAGAAAACACAAATATACTATGATATATGCATTTTTCTTGTTGTTGCGTTTGATTGTTTTATGATAGGGTCCTTTTTGGGGGAACAATTATTTTATAATGAGGTCTCTTTTTTTGTAGGAGGACTTATTGGGATGTTTCTTTTGATATATATACATTTTAAAAGCAAAAGTGTCATTAGAGAGATTTTTTCAATGTTGACAATAGCGAAAATTTTGATAATTATAAAAAATTTTACGACGCCTCATGAGTTGCCGGAGCAGGAATTAGAAGTTTTTAAGATATCTTTTATAGGTGCTCTTTTGGCAATTATAGTTATTGTAATTATAAGAGAAGTTATTAAGCGGCGCGGAATGTATGACTTCAAAACAAATGATAGTTACTATAAAATATTGTGTGTGCATTAGACTGGAATGAAAATTCAAGTGGCTTATTTTTTATCCTTAATACCATATTAAATATAAGAGAATTTTGGTATGTGATATTGTAGCCGTTACCGTTGTTTGTGGTGTTGGTACTGTTTATTGCAAGTAAATTGTCAGTAAAAGCGGTAGTTGGAATGTGTATTGCAGACTATGTTTTATTCGTAGGAAAAGAACTTTTTTATGCAAATCATGGGGGACTATGTTTTTTTGAAGTTTATGGCGTGGTAGAAATTAATCTTTTGAGAATTGCATTGTGTGTTATGTTTAGTCTTATAGTAATGACATACAGAATTTTGTTACAGCAGTTGACAAACTCCCCAAATTAGACTAACATAACAAGTGTTATGATGAAAAACAAAGAAGAAACCATTGAAAAAATCAAACAGGCAGCATTAGAAGAGTTTTACGCCAATGGATATGCAAAAGCAAGTCTTAGGACAATCTGCCGCAGGGCGGGTGTTACGAAGGATTCCGAGAGCGTGTTGAAAAAATGATGGAGCAGTCATTTCTTACATATTACCGGAGCAAACTTAAGACAGTGCCGGATAAAGGCTTGATAAAAATATTGGCAGGGTAGCGATTAGACAGTTGTTTGCAGATTGTAAAAGAGGATTATGACATGGAATACAGCCTGTATTTAGTGAAACAGATTGGTGTTTACGCAGGAGGCGGAACAGAAAGATTAATAGAGAGTTTAAGAAAGCTTCACAGAGACTAACTGTGGAGCTTTTTTTACAACATAACAATTCATAACAAACGTTACGAAAGGATGATACGATGAAAGAGAAAGTAAGTGTGACCGGTGTGCCGGAAACAATGATTCAGACTTTATATGCGAGGGCAAAGGAATCAGAGAAAGACAATCCGATGATTCGGGATGATATGGCGGCAGAGATTGTGTCAAAGCTGGATTACGACTTTTCAAATGCCAATAAAGATAAGGCGATGAATTATGGTGTAATCGCGAGAACAATTGTGCTGGATGAGATGGTAGGGCGGTATCTGGGTGAACATCCAAAAACAGTTGTGATAAATATTGCCAGTGGCATGGATACAAGATGTTACCGGATGGAGGGAAAGTATCTGCGCTGGTATAATATCGATTTGCCGGAAACAATGGAGATAAGAGAAAAGTTTCTTACAGAAAGCGGACCAATTTATCAGATTGCCAAGTCGGCAATGGATGCATCCTATATGGATGAAATTGTAAGTGATGGTGAAAATGTATTGGTTGTGATTGAAGGACTTTCCATGTATTTAAGCGAAGAAGATGTGCTGCAAATGTTTTCCATTATTGAAAAAAACTTTCCGGAGGTTACCGTTATGGTTGAAACAATGTCTCCGTTTGTCGTGCGTCATATAAAGGAAAAATCAATTGAAGGCAGCAATGCAAAATTTACATGGGGCATTAAAAATGGAAAATTGCTGCAGCAGCTTGTTCCGGCATTTACATATAAGGGAGAAGTGAGCTTGGTTGAAGGTATGAAAAAAATGATGCCGATATATCGTATTATTGGTAAAATTCCTGCAGTCAAAAATTTTTCAAATAAAATTATTGTTCTTGAAAAAGAATAAAAGTTAATGAGGTAAAAGTACATAGCCTATTGACTTAGCATTGCCATCTGCCTTATGATAGAGCAAAGAATAAATGAAAAGAGGAAAATTATGAACATCGATGAAATGTTAGAAATTAGCGATTGTCCATTATGTGATGGCGGTGCGTTATTAGAAGAGGAATGTGGATGTAGTTATTATGTATCATGTCTGGATTGTGGATGTCATACGGTAAATATTGATTTCCGTTCGGATGAAGAGCGCTTGGATGCCGCCAAACGTGCAGTTATGCTTTGGAATACCGGAAAGGTAATATCAAGCAGTCCTGGCGAATGAGAGGCTGCCCGTGAATGTCCTTATGAACCGTTTCTAAAAAGCTTTCATACAATAAAATAAGAAACATAAGGCGGGCAGATACCGATGAAGGAAAGGACAAAAGTAATTGTGGACGACACAACCATTTATGAGGTGGATTTAGCGTGTTATGAATCTTTGACGCCGGAGGAAAAAAGAAAATATTTCCCGCAGGCATGGAAAGAGGAGAACGGTTCTATTGGACGGAATCATTCATTTCAGACGAATCGTAAATAAAAAATGAGGCGGTTATCCGCCCCATTTTTTTGCATTAAGCAATTTTCAATTAGCAGCCGCAGCCGAATCCACCGAATCCGTTATTGCCTCCACAGCAGCAGAGGATAATGAGAATCCAAATGATGCAGCTGCAATCACCGCCCATGCCGCCGCCAAAGCCGTTACCACAGCCGCCGCAGCAAAGAAGTAAAAGGATAATAATCCAGCAGCAGGAAGAATTGTTCTCGTTGCAGGAGCATCCTCCGCCACAGTTTGTTGCTGACAAATCACTCATAGGTTTGCCTCCTAAATTTCATTTACACTGTTATCCTATGCAGGGTGGCTTGGGTGATTTACACAAAAAAATGAAAAAAAAGGTGGAAATATTTTATTTGCATATAGACAGAGAATATACTATAATATTGACAGCATTATGATTAGTGATAATATGGCTTTTTTGCGTTAGATAGTGAGAGAAAAAAAGATAAAATGAAAAAGAGGGATTCACGACGATGAAACGATATCAGTGGATGGGGATTATGCTGAGCCTTGTTTTGCTTCTGTGCTCGTGCGGTACGGACAAAGAGGTTGAGAAGAAAGCCGGCGAAAGTACGAGTACACCGTCTGCAACAGCGAGCGTTACGCCGTTGATTTCAGAGGATGAGGCTTTTTCGGAGGCAGAGAAGATTGTAAAAACAATGACAATTGAACAAAAAGTAGGACAGATGTTTTTGGTGGATTTACTGCAGTTAGATGCATCACCATCGGTGGACGGAACCGCTTATAAGGCGACGGACAGCATGAAACAGGCAATTATTGATTATCACCTGGGTGGCGTCTATCTTACGAAGGAAAATATTAAGTCGCAGAAGCAGACGAAAAAACTCGTGCAGAATTTACAGGCGAGCGTTGTATCAGGAAGTGCGCTTTACGTTGCCGTAGAGGAAGACGGCGGTGGAGAAAATTCCATTTCTGCCAAAGTTGAGGATTTAAAAGATACCGGTTATGTTACCCCAAAAGAAATGGGACAAAATATGACGGCAAACCAGATTTATGAATCGGGGAAAACGATTGCCGGAGAATTGACGAAAATCGGTATAAATCTGAATCTGGCACCGGTGGCGGATTTGGCTAGTGACCAAAATCCATCGTATGCAATGCGCTGTATGGGAAGTGATGCGGATGCTGTGGCAGATTTGTTAGATGATTTTGTAAGTGGTATGCGCGAGGGCGGAATTTCTGTGACGCTTCGGACTTTCCCGGGGATTGGTAATGTTTCTGCGGATGTGACGGAGTCAATTGCCGAAAATACAGACAGTCTGATGACGATACGTGATACGAATTTTGTGCCATATGCGAGCGGGATTCAGGCGGGCGCTGACTGCGTGATGGTGAGCAATGCCGCATACAGTAAGCTGACGGTAAAAAAAGTACCAGCATTTATGTCGCAGGATATTGTGACGAAACTTTTACGGGAAGAACTCGGATTTGATGGAATTGTTATGACAAGCCCACTCAATGATAATGTGATAGAGAACAATTATACAAATGAATTTGCCGTAGTGGAAGCGGTAAAAGCAGGATGCGATTTAATCGTCCTGCCGGGGAATTTCAAGGAGTGCTATGAGGCTTTAATTACTGCCGTAGAGGAAGGCAGGATTGATGAAAAAGTGATTAACACATCCGTCCGGCGGATCTTACAGAATAAGATTCAAAGGGGCATACTTGTGTTAGAATAAACAGCAAAAGGAAGGACTTGAAATGAACTCACAGGTTGATGAAACTTATTACGATGGACTGCATGAAGAGTGTGGTGTTTTCGGTGTCTATGATTTGGATGGCGGTGATGTTGCCTCCACAATTTACTATGGACTTTTCGCTTTGCAGCACAGAGGTCAGGAAAGCTGTGGTATTGCGGTCAGCGATACAAAAGGACCGAAAGGAAAAGTATTGTCTTCAAAAGGCATGGGACTTGTCAATGAAGTCTTTGATTCTGAAAAACTTGAAAAACTCAAAGGAAATATCGGGGTTGGACATGTCCGCTACTCGACGGCAGGTGCGAGCAATGGACAGAATGTACAGCCGTTAGTATTAAATTATGTCAAAGGTATTCTTATGTTAGCACATAACGGAAATCTGGTAAATGCGCCGGAACTCCGCAAAGAACTGGAATACACAGGAGCTATTTTCCAGACGACCATTGATTCGGAAGTTATTGCGTACCACATTGCGAGAGAGCGTTTGAAAACGGGTACGGTAGAAGAAGCTGTGAAAAATGCGATGAAGAAATTAAAAGGTGCGTATTCACTTGTGATTTCCAGTCCGAGAAAATTGATTGGTGCCCGCGACCCATTTGGTTTTCGTCCTCTGGTGATTGGAAAACGGGATAACAGTTATCTGCTTGCCAGCGAAACCTGTGCACTCGATGCGGTTGGTGCAACATTTGTCCGGGATGTAAAACCGGGGGAAATTGTCATGTTAGACAAAAACGGTATTACATCGGATGAAAGTCTCTGCACGGTAAAACCGGCAAGATGTATTTTTGAATATATTTATTTTGCAAGACCGGACAGCTATGTGGATGGCGTGAGTGTTTATAATTCGCGTATTATGGCAGGAAAAATTCTTGCCCAGATGCATCCGGCAGAAGCGGATATTGTCATTGGAGTGCCGGATTCCGGAAATGCGGCTGCGATGGGATTTGCCCTGGAGTCAAATATTCCGTATGGCGTTGGTTTTATCAAGAACAGTTATGTTGGAAGAACGTTTATTAAACCCAAACAGTCTGCCCGTGAGTCCAGTGTAAACATTAAATTGAATGCCTTGAAAGAAGTGGTTAGTGGCAAGCGTGTTGTGATGGTCGATGATTCGATTGTGCGCGGTACGACGAGCGGCCACATTGTAAAAATGCTCAAAGATGCCGGAGCGACTGAGGTGCATGTAAGAATCAGTTCGCCGCCATTTTTGTTTCCATGCTATTTTGGAACCGACGTGCCAAGCTGCGACCAGCTGATTGCACATGACCACACGGTATCCCAGATTTGTGAGTTGATTGGAGCGGATTCGCTTGGTTACTTAGATGGCGAGAGACTGCCGGAATTGATTGAGGGAGACACCGGTTACTGTGATGCGTGCTTCTCCGGAAATTACCCGGTAGAGCCGCCAACCGAAGATATTCGTGGAAGTTTTGAACCGTAAATAGGTGTTAAGGAAAAGCCCTGGCACTATTTTATAAAAGGATAGAGAAAGGAAAGAAAGAATATGAGTACAGACAGATATGTAAGCCCGTTGTCGGAGAGATACGCCAGCAAAGAAATGCAGTTTATTTTCTCGCCGGATATGAAATTTCAGACTTGGAGAAAATTATGGATTGCATTAGCAGAAACCGAGAAAGAACTTGGCTTAAAGGATGCAGATGGAAATCCACGTATTACAGACGAGCAGATTGAGGAGTTAAAAGCACATGTGACAGATATTAATTATGATGTTGCAAAAGCTCGCGAAAAAGAGGTGCGCCACGACGTAATGAGCCATGTATATGCATATGGCAAACAGTGTCCAAAGGCAGCAGGAATCATTCATCTCGGAGCAACTTCCTGCTATGTTGGTGATAATACAGACGTCATTATCATGACCGAAGCACTTAAATTAGTAAAGAAAAAACTGGTGAATGTCATTTCCGTATTATCTGATTTTGCAATGAAATACAAAGACCTTCCGACGCTTGCATTTACTCATTTCCAGCCGGCACAGCCGACAACAGTTGGTAAGCGTGCAACGCTTTGGATTCAGGAACTTGTGATGGATTTGGAAGATTTGAATCACGTGCTGTCTCATATGAAACTTCTTGGTTCGAAAGGAACTACCGGTACACAGGCAAGTTTCCTTGAGCTGTTTGACGGTGATGAGAGCAAATGTAAAGAAGCGGACAAACTGATTGCAAAGAAAATGGGATTTGACGCATGCTTCCCTGTTTCCGGACAGACATATTCCCGTAAATTAGATACCCGCGTGGTAAATGTGCTTGCCGGCATCGCAGCCAGCGCACATAAATTTTCAAACGATATCCGTCTTCTTCAGCATTTGAAAGAAGTGGAAGAGCCATTTGAAAAGAGCCAGATTGGTTCCTCTGCAATGGCATACAAGAGAAACCCAATGCGAAGCGAAAGAATTGCATCCCTGTCCCGCTATGTAATGATTGATGCCTTAAACCCAGCCATTACATCGGCAACCCAGTGGTTTGAGAGAACGCTCGATGATTCCGCAAATAAGCGTCTGAGCGTAGCAGAAGGCTTCCTCACAATCGACGGTATTTTGGATTTGTTCTTAAATGTAGCCGATGGACTTGTTGTTTACGATAAAGTAATTACAAAACGTCTCATGTCCGAACTTCCATTTATGGCAACTGAAAATATCATGATGGATGCCGTAAAAGCCGGCGGCAACCGTCAGGAACTGCATGAGAAGATTCGTGAGCTTTCCATGGAAGCAGGCAGAAATGTAAAAGAGCGCGGCTTAGACAACAACCTCTTAGAGTTGATTGCCGCAGACGATGCCTTCCCAATGACTTTGGAAGAATTGCAGAAGACCATGGACCCAAGCAAATACGTTGGTCGTGCACCAAGTCAGGTAAAAGAGTTTGTTGAAGACGTGGTCACACCAATTCTCGATGAAAACAAAGACTTGCTTGGAATTAAAGCAGAGATTAACTGCTAATTAAGGAAAGTAAGTATTATGTAGACAAAGTTGGTGCTAGGACTGTTCTGTTGTCCCAGCACCATTTTTCTTTGTTTGTGGGTTTGCAGCAGTTGTGGAGCAATGGAGAAATCCATTATATATAAGCATCAAAAGTCTTAGGCAACGCTAATCCGTTCAAAATTAAAAAAGAGTTGTACAAAATAGAAAACCACTTGCAAGCAAAGCAACCATAAAGTAGAAAATCTGGGAAAAGAGTTGTTTTGTCTGGAAAAATTCGATTGGAATTTTAACAAAGTTGAGATTGAATGAATAAGTTTGTGCTAAATGTTCGCTGTTAATTCCTTTGGATTCCAGTAATTCCGTAGAAAAACTTTGTGACTCGTGGGTTTGAGTACGTCGGTATGAAGCACTGGTAGTTTCAGTGCCCATACCGCTACGCACTCAACGAGCGCAAGCGCCCACGAGACGCAAAGCTTTTCTACGGTATTACGGAAAACAAAAAAAGTCCCACCGAACACTTGACACAAACTGACACAAACACCCACTAGTTTCTTCCCTCATCTTATGATATAATCATACCAAATGACAAGGAGGTGGCGTTATGCCATTATTAAATAAAGAAAAAATGATGGATGGTTTTGGCAAGGCAGTTGACGCCGTGAACAATGCGGCAGACAAAGCCGGCAAGTACGCCAAAGAAAAAGAACTAGACAAGAAAATTGACCATGCCGCAGAGGTTGTCACAAAAGAGGCAAAAAAAGTTGGCAAAGAAATCAAGAGTGTATTTTCAAGCGAGAAAAAATAGAAGAAGAGGATTGTAAATTATGTGGATTGCAGATGGATGGAACGATTATGAAGTCTTAGATACTTCGGCGGGAGAAAAATTAGAGCGGTGGGGCGACTATATTCTTGTGCGCCCGGACCCGCAGGTGATTTGGAACACACCGCACAAAGTGAGAGAGTGGAAACAGAAAAACGGACATTACCACAGAAGCAATAAAGGCGGCGGACAGTGGGAATTTTTTGATTTGCCGGAGCAGTGGGAGATTTCCTATGGAAATCTCAAATTTCATTTGAAACCATTTCATTTTAAACATACCGGACTTTTCCCTGAGCAGGCGGTAAACTGGGAGTGGAGCGGAAATTTGATTCGCGAGGCAAAGAAGAAAAATCCGGGAAAAGAAATTAAGGTGCTGAATTTATTTGCATACACGGGTGGCGCGACAGTGGCATGCGCCGATGCGGGGGCAGCTGTGACGCATGTGGACGCATCTAAAGGGATGGTTACATGGGCGAAAGAAAATGCGGCAGCGTCCGGGCTTGCCAATGCGCCGATTCGCTATCTGGTGGATGACTGCGTGAAATTTGTGGAGCGTGAGATCCGCCGCGGCAATCATTATGATGCGATTATTATGGACCCGCCTTCCTATGGAAGAGGTCCCAAAGGCGAGATTTGGAAAATAGAAGAAAAAATTTTCCCACTGGTACAGCTTTGCACGAAGGTACTTGCAGACAAGCCATTATTTTTCCTGATTAATTCTTATACAACAGGATTACAGCCGGCGGTGCTTTCTTATATGTTAAATTTGGAATTAAAAAGCCGTTTTGGCGGAACGGTTGAAGCAGATGAAATCGGATTGCCGGTGCGCGGTAAGCAGGGACTTGTTTTGCCGTGTGGCGCAAGCGGAAGATGGAGCCGTAAAGAGAGAGAGTAAGAGGAAGGGGTGAAGCGATGAAACTGATTCATTGTGCGGATTTGCATTTGGATTCAAGCATGACGACGCATTTGACAAAGGAAAAAGCAAAGGAGCGAAAAGCAGAATTACTCGCTTCTTTTAACCGGATGATGGAGTATGCCGACAGGGAAAATGTGTCGGCGGTTTTGATTGCGGGTGATTTGTTTGACCGGAAAAATATTTCGGCAACGGCACGCAATGCAGTTTATCATGCGATTTCGACACGCCCTGAGATGACATTTTATTATCTGAAAGGAAATCATGATGTGCGTCTTTTTTTGCCAAATGGCAAAGAATGTCCTGAAAATTTAAAATTGTTTGGCGAAGAGTGGACCGCTTATGTGCAGGCGGATGAGGGATGCCGTCTTGTGATTAGCGGCGTTGAGTTGTGTGAGGAAAATCATGCGCTGATAGCCAATTCGCTGACTTTAAACCGTGAGGATGTAAATATTGTGATGCTTCACGGACAGGAAGCGGAATACGCTGCACAGGACAAGGCGGAAGTCGTGCCGCTGCGTGATTTGCGCGGCAAGGGCATTGATTATCTGGCACTTGGACATGTGCATGGTTATAAAAAGGAAACACTGGATAGCCGAGGTGAGTATTGCTATCCGGGGTGTTTAGAATGCCGTGGCTTTGATGAATATGGGGAGCATGGCTTTGTTCTTTTAGATGTGGATTTGGAAGAGAAAACCGTGGCGAGTGAATTTATCCCATTTGCCCTTAGAAACGGACATTATGTGGAAGTCGATGTCAGTGACTGTATGAGCACGGCAGAGATTATGGATGCCATCAACGAGACCGCACAAAGGGAGCATCTGCCGCATGAGGATTTTGTGAAATTTGTATTGGTTGGCGAGATGGCGCTTGCCAGCGAAAAAGATTTGGATTATTTGAATCAATGGATTCAGGATGATTATTATACCGTGAAAGTGACGGACAAAACAAAAATCCGAATTGACTATGAAGATTATCAAAACGATGCGTCACTTCGCGGCGAGTTTGTTCGTCTGGTACAGGCGGATGAGAAACTTTCTGACGAGGAAAAGGCGCAGATGATTCAGTATGGCATACGAGCTTTGGAAGGGGAGGAAATCGAGTGAAATTATTACAGTGTAAAATAGAAAATTTCGGTAAATTAAGCGATGTCTCCTTTGACTTTTCAGAGGGTGTCAATACATTCTGCGAGGAAAACGGATGGGGAAAAAGTACGCTTGCGAATTTTGTCCGAATTATGTTCTTTGGCTTTTTAAATGGTAATAAACAGGACAAACTGGTAAATGAAAGAAAGCGTTATTTCCCGTGGCAGAGTGCGAAAGGCGTGTATGGCGGAAGCGTTAAATTCGAAACAGAGGGAAAAAGTTATCAGCTTAACCGCGTGTTTGGGAAAAAAGACAAAGATGATATTTTTGAACTCTATGACCTTTCGACAAACCTTCCGTGCGAGGACTTTTCCGAGAATATCGGTGTTGAATTATTTGGTATTGATGCGGCATCCTTTGGCCGCACAGTATTTTTTTCACAGAAGGACTGCGAGTCTGCACCGACCGACGGGATTCATGCGAAACTTGGCAATCTGATTGAGCAGACGGATGATATCCACAATTTTCAAAGTGTGTATGACAAATTGAAAGATACCACGAATAAAATGACGCCAAAAAGAAAAACCGGTTCGCTGAACAGAGAAAAACGTGAAATCGAAGAAAGAGAGCAGAAACTTCGTGAAGAAGAAAGCATCCGGCAGGGGATTTTAGAGGCGGAAACTTATTACAAGCAGTGTGAAGAAAAAGAAAAAGAGCTTTCCGAGGTGATTGCTGCGGAGCAAAAGAAGCAGGAAAAACTTAGTAAGGCAATGGACTATGCGGTAAATAGAAAAGAGTATGAGACACTTGTGTCTGCTAAAGAACAGGCGGGAAAACAGTGGGAAGACAGTAAAAATGCATTTCCTTACGAGGATAAAATTCCTTCGATGGAGCAGATGGAAAAATGGCAGAAGCAAAGACGGGAGTGCGAACAGTTCCGTGAGCAGATGGTGAGAAATCAGCTGACTGGCGAGGAAAATGCACTTGTGTCTTCTGTCAAACAGCGGTTTGGACAGGAGATTCCGGAGGATGCAGCACTGCAGTCGATGGAGGAGGCTCTTACCGAATATGAATCGCTGAAACAGACCATTCGCAAAGGAGAGTTTACACCGGCAGAACAAAATGAGTGGGAAACTCTGAAAAAACGCTATCCGAATGGGATGCCGGGGAAGGAAGAATTGCTGAAATTAAATCGAATCTGTGAAGATGTTCGACATAGAGAAGATCAGCTTGCAAATGCGCAGACAACAGCCCGTGCATTAAAGCAGGTGGCGGCACAGAAAAAGCCGGAAAAAGCGTCACCGCTTCTACTTGTTCTTGGCTGTCTTGCGTTGGTTCTTGGTGTGGGGCTTAGCTTCGTACAGGTGATTGCCGGCGTGGCAGCATTTGTTGTTCTGGCGCTTGTTGCTGTGGTCCTTTTTGTACAGCAAAAAGGGAAAAAACAGGAAGAAGATTTAAGTGAGCAGCCGCTTTTGGAACTTGAACAGGAGATGGAACGGGCAAAAAGAGAGATAGAGCAGGGAAATGAAAAGATTTCTTTCGTGCTTTCTGCCTATTTCCCGGAAGGAATTTCCGGCGATTTCCGCGATGTGATTCAGCAGATGCAGATGGATACGATAGCCTATGAGACGCATCAGGCAAAGAGCGAGGCGGTAGGCGAAGAAGATGAGGTTCGTTATCAGACTCTTCAAAAATCGCTTCGTGAGTTCATGGATGGTTATGTAGAAATGGGAATTTCAGAAGAGCGGTTTGCATTTGGCTTGTCAAAGCTTCGCAGCGAACTGAAACAGTACCGTCGTCTCTGTGAAAAACTGGAAAGTTTTTTGGGGGCAGAAAAGAAATACGAGCAGGCAAAAGAAGAATTTGTACTTGGCGGAAAAGAGTATGGTCTGATTTTTGAAGAGCCGTTTGACGAGGAACTGCAAAAGATTGCCGGGGCGATTAACCGGGTTCAGGTGGCAGAGCAGTCATGGCAGACGGCAGGAAAAAAGTTGTCACAGTTTGAAAATGACCACGATATGGAGCGTATTCGCGAGACAGAGGAGGCCGGGGAAAACGAAGGGCTGAGTGAAAGCCATGAGCGTGAAAAACGGTGGATGACCGAGCAGGAAAACAATCGAAAAAATATGGCTGCATACGAGAAACAATTAGAGCAGTTAGAGGAAAAACTTGATGAACTTGCAGAAATCCGTCTTGAGTTAGAGGAGCGAAAAGAGCATTTTTTAAGCGGCAATAAGAAGTACGAACTTTTGCTAAAAACAATGGACAAGTTACAGCAGGCAAAAGACACGCTGACCGCGCGTTATATTGAACCGGTGCAGAAAGGATTCACGAAATATTACCAAATGGTAGGTGGTGGCGATGCTAAAGACTACCGATTTGATGCTGGCGTAAATTTGACTGTGGAGGAAATGGGCATGCCGCGGGAAATTCGTTTTTTGAGTGAGGGACGCAAAGACCTCGCCGGAATCTGTGCGCGTATGGCAATGGTAGATGCCATGTATGAAAAGGACAAACCATTTCTTGTTTTTGACGATTCCTTTGTGAATCTGGACGACGAAAAAATGCGTCATGCGCTTACCTTTTTGAAGGAAGTCGGAAAAGAATATCAGGTTATGTATTTCACATGCCGGGAAAACAGAAAGGCATAAAAAGGAGGAAACCATGCGTTTTGTAATACAAAGAGTCAGCAGTGCTTCTGTCACAATCGACGGAAAAGTACGTGGAGAAATAGGAAAAGGTTTTGTTGTGTTAATCGGCATTGGAGAGGATGATACAAAAGAAATTGCAGATAAACTTTTACACAAACTTTTGAATATGCGTATATTTGAAGACGAAAATGGGAAAACAAATCTTGCCCTAAAAGATGTGTCCGGCGAACTGCTTATGATTTCCCAGTTCACCTTATATGCCAACTGCAAAAAGGGAAATCGTCCATCTTTTACAGACGCCGGCAGACCGGAGATGGCAGAGCCGATGTATGAGTATATATTGGAAGCCTGCCGCAAAGAAATCCCGGTGGTCGAGCAGGGGGAGTTTGGTGCCGATATGAAAGTTGCCCTTGTGAATGATGGGCCGTTTACAGTCGTGCTTGACAGCAGGGATTTGATGTAGGATACTTATAAAAACATAGAAAAAGAAGCTTATTCGTGAGAGACTATAACGCAAAGCGTTATCCCGTCTCGATACGAATAAACTTCTTTTTCCATTATATTCAGAACTTTTATGTACCCCTGTTCGCTTTTTCTGGTGTAGCTCTCTATATACACAAGTTCCTTTAAACACTTTCTCTCGCCACCGATACTGTAATATATAACGGATATATCACAGAACGCATCTACCCAAATTGCTTCTGAGAAGTCAAGGTCCCTGCTTATTCGCTTTTCCTGAAATTATGTAGTGAATATCATCCTCCCTTCTGAAAATTTCAACTCCGTTTATTATCATAGCACATTATGAGCACCGTGAATCGTAAAAGTCGTGAACGGCACAAAATTGGGAGTGAACGGACACTTTTGTATAAAAAATGTTATTTTTTGCATAATATACATTACAAATATTCCCTATTTTGGGACGAAAATAGATGTTGAATGTAAATTCTTGCAGGAAAAAATTTTTCAAGGGTGCTTGACACATTTTTTTCGCTGTGCTACAATACATGGCAAAGCAATGAAGGAAACGATTGTTTATGCAGTGACTTTACGACAGGGAGAGGCGTCATGGACTGCGAGCGTCTTGCGGAAGCGGTAAACAGGAGAACATTCCGGAGCTGATGAGTTGAAACGATTATAAGAGGTAGGCTCATCCGGGTGACACCGTTATTGGTTGAATGAGTGGAGATACGACGGGGTGTCTCAATGCGGGTGGTACCGCGGGTTTTTAGGCTCTTATTTTGATGAACATTTTTCCCGTCCCAGAAGGCAGAGATGCTTTGCTGGGACGTATTTATTTCAAAGCAATCTGTCGAAGGCAGGTTGCTTTTTTTGCAACCTTCAAAATCATTTGGTGGAATCATGTGAAGACACATGGGAATGGAGGTTACTATGGAATATTTAACAGGAAAGACAGAAAAAAAGACACTTGGCATTCAAGACATTTTAGCCGGTGAGTATGAGGGAAAAGAAGTAACGGTAAATGGTGCAGTTCACAAAATCAGAGACATGGGCGATGTGGCGTTTGTGGTTTTGAGAAAGAGCGAGGGGCTTTTGCAGACCGTTTATGAAGATGGCGTTACGGATATTTCGCTGAAAGAATTGCAGGAAGAAGATACCGTTTGTGTGACCGGTGTTGTGGCAAAAGAGGAGCGTGCACCGCATGGATTTGAAATCCGCCTGCGTACCGTAACCATTTTGTCAAAGCCAACGGAACCAATGCCGATAGCTATTAACAAATGGAAAATGAATACCTCGCTGGAAACAAAATTGGATTTGCGTCCGCTTTCTCTGCGAAATGTAAAGGAGCGTGCGAAATTTAGAATCCAGGAAGGAATCATCCGTGGATTCCGGGATTTTCTGCATGAGCAGGGCTTTACCGAAATCCATTCGCCAAAAATCGGCGCCAGAGGTGCTGAGGGCGGTGCAAACTTATTCCGTCTCGAATATTTTCATAAACATGCTGTGCTTGCACAAAGCCCGCAGTTTTACAAACAGATGATGGTTGGCGTGTTTGACCGTGTCTTTGAGGCGGCGCCGGTATTTCGTGCAGAAAAGCACAACACAAAGCGTCATTTGAATGAGTATACTTCTCTTGACTTTGAGATGGGCTATATTGACAGCTTTGAAGATATTATGGAGATGGAAACCGGATTTTTGCAGTACACGATGGAACTTTTGCAAAAAGAGTACAAAAAAGAATTGGATCTTTTGAAAGTCACACTGCCAAAGGTTGATAAAATTCCACAGGTTCGGTTTGACAAGGCAAAAGAACTCGTGGCAGAAAAATACAACCGGACAATCCGCAACCCATTTGACTTAGAGCCGGAAGAGGAAGCACTGATTGGACAATACTTTAAGGAAGAAATGGATGCCGATTTTGTGTTTGTTACCCATTATCCTTCAAAAAAACGTCCGTTCTATGCGATGGATGACCCGGAAGATACGACGTATACACTGAGTTTTGATTTATTGTTCCACGGACTTGAAATCACAACCGGTGGACAGCGTATTCACGATTACCAGACGCTTGTGGACAAAATCGCGGACAGGGGAATGACGCAGGAAGGCATGGAGCAGTACATGATGATTTTCAAACATGGCATGCCGCCACATGGTGGACTGGGAATTGGAATGGAGCGCTTAACAATGAAACTGTTAGGGGAAGAGAATGTTCGTGAGACGACCTTGTTCCCAAGGGATTTGAACCGTCTCGAACCATAAAAGAAAGGAAGTGTTTGTATGGCAAATCATATTTCAGATGAAACAATTGAATATGTAGGAATTTTAGCAAAACTGGAATTGAATGAAGAAGAAAAAGAGCAGGCAAAAAAGGATATGGAAAGTATGCTCGATTACATTGACAAATTAAACGAACTTGACACCGAGGGCGTGGAACCTTTGTCTCATGTGTTCCCGGTTCACAATGTGTTCCGTGAGGACGAAGTGACAAATGGAGATGATAGAGAGAACATGTTGAAAAATGCACCGCAGAAAAAAGAAGGAACATACATGGTGCCAAAAACCTTTGCTTAATAAGCGGAATGGAGGAAGCATATGAGTTTAATGAGTTTGACGGCGGTTGCACTCGGTAAAAAGATTCAAGCCGGGGAAGTGACCGTAGAAGAGGCAGTATTGGACGCCTTAGAGCAGATTGAGAAAAAAGAAGATGCGATTCACAGTTATGTTACGGTGTTAGAGAAAGAAGCTATTTTAGAAAAAGCAAAAGAAATACAGAAAAAAATTGATGCCGGTGAGCTGACAGGCCCGCTTGCGGGAGTCCCGGTGGCAATCAAAGATAATATGTGTACTGAGGGCGTGCTTACAACATGCAGTTCCAAGATTTTATATAATTTTGTGCCAACGTATACATCGGAAGCAGTAAAAAATCTGGAGGCAGCAGGAGCAGTTATCATCGGAAAAACAAACATGGATGAGTTCGCGATGGGAAGTACAACAGAGACCTCTGCTTACGGAATTACGAGAAACCCACACAATACAGAGCATGTACCGGGCGGTTCTTCCGGTGGTTCCTGTGCGGCAGTTGCGGCGGAGGAATGTTCCTTTGCCCTTGGTTCAGATACCGGCGGTTCTATCCGCCAGCCAAGTTCATTCTGTGGTGTGACCGGAATCAAGCCAACGTATGGTACGGTTTCCCGTTACGGGCTGATTGCTTACGGTTCTTCACTTGACCAGATTGGTCCAATTGCTAAAGATGTAACCGACTGCGCAACAATTTTGGAAGCAATTTCTTCCTATGATAAGAAGGACAGCACCAGTGTGGCACGTGAGGATACCGATTTCACATCAGCACTTGTAGATGACGTAAAGGGAATGAAAATTGGTATTCCAAAAGACTACTTTGGAGAAGGACTTGATTCCGAGGTAAAGGATGCGATTTTCAAGGCAGCAGAAGTTTTGAAACAAAAAGGAGCAATTGTCGAGGAATTTGACTTAAGTCTTGTTGAGTATGCAATTCCGGCGTATTATGTCATTGCTTCCGCTGAGGCAAGTTCCAACTTGTCCCGCTTTGACGGTGTAAAATACGGTTACCGCACAGAAGAATACGAAGGACTTCATAATATGTACAAAAAGAGCCGTTCCGAAGGCTTTGGTCCGGAAGTAAAACGTCGTATTATGCTTGGTTCCTTTGTTTTAAGCAGTGGTTATTATGATGCTTACTACTTAAAAGCACTGCGTACTAAAGCATTGATTAAAAAGGCGTTTGACCGTGCATTTGAAAAATATGATGTGATTTTATCACCGGCAGCGCCAACGACAGCACCTAAAATTGGAGACAGCTTAAGTGACCCATTGAAAATGTATTTGGGTGATATTTATACGATTTCTGTAAACCTTGCCGGTCTGCCGGGAATGACAGTTCCTTGTGGAACGGATAAAAATGGTCTGCCGATTGGTTTGCAGCTTATCGCTGATTGTTTTAATGAGAAGAAAATGATTCAGACGGCATACACATATGAACAGGCAAAGGAGGCGGAGTAATCATGGCAAAACAGTACGAAACAGTGATTGGACTGGAAGTCCATGTGGAATTAGCAACGAAAACGAAAATTTTCTGCGGCTGCTCAACGGCATTTGGCGGTGCGCCAAATACTCATACCTGTCCGGTGTGTACCGGTATGCCGGGTTCTCTGCCGGTATTAAATAAACAGGTTGTAGAATATGCGATGGCAGTTGGTCTGGCATTAAACTGCGACATTAACCAGTATTGTAAATTTGATCGAAAAAACTATTTTTACCCGGATAACCCACAGAACTATCAGATTTCCCAGTTGTATCTGCCAATCTGTATCAATGGACATGTTGAAATTGAGACAGCCGGCGGCAAAAAAAATGTTGGTATCCATGAAATTCATATGGAAGAGGATGCCGGAAAACTGGTACATGATGATTGGGCAGACTGTTCCCTCGTGGATTATAACCGTTCCGGTGTACCTCTGATTGAAATTGTGTCAGAGCCGGATATGCGAAGCGCAGATGAAGTAATTGCATATCTGGAAAAACTTCGTATGACGATTCAGTATCTTGGCGCATCCGATTGTAAATTAAATGAAGGTTCCATGCGTGCGGATGTCAACTTGTCAGTGCGTGAGGTTGGTGCGAGTGAATTTGGTACCCGTACCGAGATGAAAAACTTGAATTCCTTTAAAGCAATTGCCCGCGCCATTGAAGGAGAACGTGCGCGCCAGATTGAGTTGTTGGAAGACGGCAAAAAAGTTGTGCAGGAAACAAGACGATGGGATGACAATAAAGAATATTCCTATGCCATGCGTTCCAAAGAGGATGCGCAGGATTACCGTTACTTCCCGGACCCGGATTTGACACCGATTGTCATTTCCGATGAATGGATTCAGAAGATTAAGGACAGCGAACCGGAGTTTCAGGAGCAAAAGGCAGCACGCTACGAAAAAGAATTTGATATTCCTGCCTATGATATTTCGATTCTTACGGCGAGCAAGAAGATGGCAGATTTGTTTGAGCAGACGGTTTCACTTGGAGCAAATCCAAAGAAAGCATCAAACTGGCTGATGGGCGAGACGATGCGCCTTTTAAAAGAGAAAGAAATGGAGCCGGAAGATATTACTTTTGCCCCGGAGAATCTCGCAAAGTTAATTGCCCTTGCGGATAAAGGAACGATTAACTCCACCGTAGCAAAAGAAGTCTTCGAAGTTGTTTTCACAGAGAATACAGACCCGGAGCAGTATGTCAAAGAGCATGGACTTGGTACGGTCAGTGACGAAGGAGCTCTGCGCGAAACGATTGAGAAGATTGTAGAACAAAATCCACAGTCTGTTGCCGATTATCAGGCAGGGAAGAAAAAAGCAATTGGTTTCTTGGTTGGCCAGACAATGAAAGCGATGCAGGGTAAAGCAAATCCGGGTATGGTAAATCAGATATTGACAGAGATTCTTGATCGGAAATAATAGAGCCGGTATTTTTTGGGATTCCGGTAATTTAGGAGAAAAACATTTGCGTCTCGTGGGCGTTCTCACTAGTTGAGTGCGTAGCGGTATGGGCACTGAAAGTACCAGTGCCACATACCGACGTACTCAAACCCACGAGACGCAAATGTTTTTCTCCTAAATCACTGGAAGCCCAAAACCGTACCGTAATTACCTACTATGAGGATGAAGTATCGCCGGATGAGATGGTTATGTGTTGCTAATAGATGCGGTTATAAGGTAAAGAGAAACTGAGTCTGGAATGATGGGGTGACAAAGGTTTTCTACGAAATTACGGAAAGTTTAAAAGCGGCAATGAGCATTTGATACAAATCAATCGTATGCAACCTAAATTGCTGTCAAACAAAAAAAGAGTTGCATAATTTTTTGTGATTTTCTGAAAAAAACAACTATGAAGAAGAAAATTGGCAAAAAACGTTGTTTTAACAGCCTAATTTTCTCTGCTTGATTGAGATTATGACGCCAAGATGCAACCATATAGGACAAATTAAGGAAAAAGAGTTGTCTAGGGAGGAGATAGCAGGTGTGTGACAAATGTTTTCTACGAAATTACGGAAAATTCAAAAGTGCCAACGAACACTTGACACAAACAATAATATGGAATATTTGACAATAAAATGACACGTATGATAAAATGATGATATCTGTGAAGTGATTCGCAGATGCCATTATTTATTTTAAGGGGGTATTTTATATGAAGAAAAGATGTTTTAGGCTGTTCGCCGGGGTGTTAGCGCTTGCGGTTATGATGACCTACACGGTTATCTGGAATCCGAGCCAGGCAAAGATGACAAAGAGCAAAGATGTAAAAAAAGTTGAGGTTACGAATGTCCAAGACAAAAATATCACACTTGGTAAAGGCAAGAAACTGAAACTTTCCGTGAATGTTATTCTAAAAAAAGGAAGTAAGGCAAGCAAAGCGGTCAAGTTTGAGTCTTCCAAAAAATCGGTTGTTACGGTTTCTAAAAAGGGCGTTTTGAAAGCCAAAAAAATAGGAAAAGCTAAGATTACAGTGAAATCCAAAGCGAATCCGGCGAAACAGGTAAAATTTACTGTTACCGTTGCAAAAAAGAATGTTTTGATTAAAAAAATCAGCATGAAGAAAAAGTTAACACTCCATATGCCATTGGTTGAAGAAGAGGACGATTCCGATGATGATTCGGATGATGACATAGAGGATTCTGATGAGGATTCGGATGATGAAGACGATGAGGATGAAGATGATGAGGACGAAGAAGATTATGAATTTGAACCTCGCATTTCTCCATCCAATGCAACAAATCAGACATTGAAATGGACCAGTTCCAATAAAAAAGTGGTTAAAGTAGATGAGGATGGTTATGTTTATATCGTAGATGCCGGTAAGGCAGTGATTACGGCAATGGCAACTGACGGAAGCGGTGTAAAAGCAAAATGTACCGTTACTGTTATAGATGATGCAGATACAGATGATGAAGATGACGATGAATAATGGAGGCTTATTATGATTGAGATGAGAAGAGAAAAACGCTGGCCGGCAAAATTGAATTTGGAAATTTCCAATTTATTTAAGCAGGATCACGTAAAGGTGGAAAATATTAATGCACCGATTGAGGTAATTGATGTTTCCAAAGCGGGCATTGGTTTTCGTTCAGCCAGTGTACTGCCGATGGGGTATTACTTTAATGCGAGACTTACTTTGGCAGAAAATGATTCGCTCAATTGTGTTGTTCGAATTATCCGTCAGCAGAAAAGCGGAGATGACTATATTTATGGATGTGAAATTGTAGGAACGGCATCCATTATGGATTATGTAATTAATGATTATGCTGCGTCTCTGCAAAAATAATAAGAATGAAACAATGCACCGGTGCTTAGAAGGAGCCTTTTTTGCACCGGTGTTTTTATTTTGAAAAAAATTTTTACAAACCCTATTGACAAAGGTAACACAAGGTGGTATCTTTAGTTTAGTCAATGATTAGCACTCTTTGATAGTGAGTGCTAACAAAAAGAAATCGAGGTGGTATTTTGGAACTGAATGAGAGAAAACAAAAGATACTCGAAGCGATTATTCGTAATTACATGGAGACAGGCGAGCCGGTTGGTTCCCGAACTGTTTCTAAGTACACGGATTTGAATCTTAGTTCCGCAACCATCCGTAATGAGATGTCGGATTTGGAAGAGATGGGTTACATTTTACAGCCACACACTTCTGCCGGCAGAATTCCTTCGGATAAAGCATACCGACTATATGTAGACACGATTTTACAGAGAAAAGATGAAGAAGTGTCTGAGATGAAGGAGTTGATGGTCGAGAAGGCAGATAAGATTGACCTTCTGTTACAGCAGGTTGCAAAGTTACTTGCACAGAATACGAATTACACTTCCATGGTGACCAAGCCAAAGTATCAGCATAAGCGGATTAAGTTTATCCAGCTAAATCAGATGAGTGAACGACAGCTGCTTGTGATTGTTGTTCTTGATAACAACCACGTAAGCAACAAGTTCATTAACCTTATGACGGATGCCGATGAGAATGTGATTGCTCAGATGAATTTTTTGATGAACACGGCACTCACCGGACTTGATTTTACTGAGATTAACATGGCGATTATGCAGCAAATCAAAGAAAAAGCCGGGGAATACGGAGAATTGGCATCTAGCATTTTGGATTGTATTTCGGAAGTTATGACAGAAGAGGATGACTCAGAGATTTACACATCGGGCGCCACGAATATTTTGAAATATCCGGAGTTATCGGATAAGGAGAAAATGACCGGACTGCTTTCCACATTTGAAGAAAAACAGATGTTGTCAGCATGGGCCAACGATGAACCACCGGAGGATGACAAGGAACATGGCATTCAGGTGTACATTGGTGAGGAATCACCGGTAGAGTCAATGAAAGATTGTTCCGTTGTAACTGCCACGTACCGAATTAAAGAAGGCGTTTATGGAAAGATAGGTATTGTCGGACCAAAGCGTATGGACTACGAAAAAGTAGTTGGCACATTGGAAAACTGCATGCAGCAGCTAGATGACATATTTAAAAAGAAATAGCGAGGTGAAGTGAATTGGCTGAAGAGATGAAAAACGAAGACGTTAAAGAAGAAGTAAAGGAAGAAGAAACTGTAGAAGAAACGGTGGAACAAGCTGATAAAGAAGAAACAAAAGAAAAGAAAAAAACGGAAAAGTCAGAAAAAGCGGTTAAGAAGAAAGCAAAAAAAGACAAAAAAGATGAAAAGATTGAAGAGTTGAATGACCGCCTGATGAGAAATCTGGCAGAGTTTGAAAACTTTAGAAACCGCTCGGAAAAAGAAAAAAGTGCCATGTTTGAAATTGGTGCGAAGTCAGTTGTTGAAAAGATGCTTCCGGTTGTGGATAACTTGGAGCGAGGTTTTGACGGACTTTCCGATGAAGAAAAAGAGACACCATTTGCCAAAGGAATTGAGGCCGTTTACAAACAGCTTCTTACCGGATTAGAAGAAATCGGTGTGACACCGATTGAGGCAGTTGGTAAAGAATTTGACCCGAATTTCCATAATGCCGTTATGCATGATGAAGATGATTCAGATGCATCCAATCAGGTCATTGAGGAATTCCAAAAGGGTTATATGTATAAAGATTCAGTAGTCAGACACAGTATGGTTAAAGTGTTAAACTAATAAAGAAAATAACAGTCATGGTATAGACAGAAAGGAAGTATTATTATGAGCAAGATTATTGGTATTGACTTAGGAACAACAAACAGTTGTGTAGCAGTAATGGAAGGTGGCAAACCGGTTGTTGTAGCAAACGCTGAGGGCGCAAGAACAACCCCATCTGTTGTAGCATTTACAAAGACTGGTGAGCGTTTGGTTGGTGAGCCGGCAAAACGTCAGGCAGTAACAAACGCAGAGAAGACTATTTCTTCTATTAAGAGACATATGGGTACGGATTACCGTGCAGCAATTGATGATAAGAAATATACACCACAGGAAATTTCCGCTATGATTCTTCAGAAATTGAAAAGTGATGCAGAGAATTACCTTGGTGGTGAGAAGGTAACAGAGGCTGTAATTACAGTTCCTGCTTACTTTAACGACGCACAGCGTCAGGCAACCAAAGATGCAGGTAAAATTGCAGGTTTGGATGTAAAACGTATTATCAACGAGCCAACAGCAGCAGCGCTTGCTTATGGTTTGGATAATGAAGGCGAGCAGAAGATTATGGTATATGACCTTGGTGGTGGTACATTTGATGTTTCCATCATTGAGATTGGTGATGGTGTCATCGAAGTACTTTCTACTTCCGGTGATAACAAACTTGGTGGTGACGACTTTGATAATAAAGTATGTGACTACATGGTTTCTGAATTTAAGAAGGCAGAGGGTGTTGACCTTTCTACTGATAAGATGGCAATGCAGCGTTTGAAAGAAGCAGCAGAGAAAGCAAAGAAAGAGTTGTCTTCTGCAACTACAACAAACATTAACCTGCCATTTATCACAGCTACAGCTGAGGGACCAAAGCACTTTGATATGAACTTAACACGTGCAAAATTTGATGAATTGACCGCTGACCTTGTAGAGAGAACAGCAACACCGGTTCAGAACGCATTGAAAGATGCCGGTATTACCGCTTCTGAATTAGGAAAAGTATTGTTAGTTGGTGGTTCAACACGTATCCCTGCTGTACAGGATAAAGTAAAACAGTTGACCGGACATGAGCCGAACAAATCCTTGAACCCGGATGAGTGTGTAGCACTTGGTGCTTCGATTCAGGGTGGTAAACTGGCTGGAGATTCCGGTGCCGGCGACATCCTTCTTCTGGATGTAACTCCATTGTCACTTGCTATCGAGACAATGGGTGGTGTGGCTACCAAACTTATCGAGAGAAATACAACAATTCCTACTAAGAAGAGTCAGATTTTCTCTACCGCAGCAGATAACCAGACCGCTGTAGACATTAACGTAGTACAGGGCGAGAGACAGTTCGCTAGAGATAATAAATCTCTTGGACAGTTCCGCTTGGATGGTATTCCTCCGGCAATGCGTGGAGTACCACAGATTGAGGTTACATTTGATATCGATGCCAATGGTATTGTAAATGTATCCGCTAAGGACTTGGGAACAGGAAAAGAACAGCACATCACAATTACTGCTGGTTCTAACATGAATGATGAAGAAATCGAAAAAGCAGTTAAAGAAGCTGCTGAATTCGAAGCACAGGATAAGAAGAGAAAAGAAGGCATTGATGCCCGCAACGAAGCTGACAGTATGGTATTCCAGACTGAGAAAGCATTGCAGGACGTTGGCGATGGCGTAGATGTAGCAGAGAAAGAAAAAGTACAGGCTGAGATTGATAAAGTAAAAGCAATCTTGGAGCGTACAACACCGGAGAACATGAGCGATGCCGATGTTGATGAGTTGAAAGCTGCAAAAGAATCTTTGATGACAAATGCACAGCAGGTATTCGCAAAAGTATACGAGCAGGCACAGCAGGCTGCCGGTGGTGCACAGGGAGCAGGCCCTGACATGAGTGGCGCAGGTGCCGGACCAAACCCTGGAGCCGGTGCAGCTCAGGACAATAGCGGCGATGACGTAGTAGATGGGGATTACCGCGAACTGTAATGAGCCGTGCGACAAGGAAACAAATGATTTTCTTGTGCTTGCACAAGAGAAAAACATTTGTTTCCTTGTCATAGGGCGAATGCCCGCGATGATGAGCAGCGAAGCTGCGAAGAATCACGGCTCATTAGAGAACTGGGAGCTGAGAAGGGCGAATGCCCGCGATGATGAGAATCACGCGGGTTATTTGCACGTAAAAGGATAGAAAGAGAGTGGAGGAGACATGGCAGACAAGAGAGATTATTACGAAGTCCTTGGCGTAGACAAGAATGCCGATGAGGCAGCGCTGAAAAAGGCCTATCGTGTATTAGCCAAAAAGTACCACCCCGATACGAATCCGGGTGATAAAGAAGCAGAAGCAAAATTCAAGGAAGCTTCTGAGGCTTATGCCGTATTAAGTGACCCGGAAAAGAGACGCCAGTATGATCAGTTTGGTCATGCCGCTTTTGATGGTGGTGCCGGTGGCGGCGGTGGATTCACCAATATGAATATGGATGATATCTTTGGCAGTTTCGGAGATATTTTCGGAGATTTATTCGGTGGAGGATTTGGCGGCGGCAGAAGCCGGCGTGCAGATCCGAATGCCCCACAGCGCGGAGCAAATCTGCGGACACAGGTAAAAATTACATTTGAAGAAGCTTGTTTTGGCACGGAAAAGGAAATTGAAATTCCATCCAAAGTTGAATGCAAGACTTGTGGGGGAAGCGGAGCCAAAGCAGGAACTAGCCCGGTCAAATGTGAGCGATGCGGCGGACGAGGACAGATTGTTCAGACACAGCAGTCACTTTTCGGAATGGTGCAGAATGTTACTACATGTCCGGCTTGTGGCGGTAAAGGTACAATTATTAAGGAAAAATGTCCGGATTGTCACGGACAGGGTTATACAAGCAAAAAAGAGAAATTGCAGGTCAGTATTCCGGCAGGAATCGACCACGGACAGAGCGTTCGTCTGCGTGGCAAAGGAGAACCGGGCAAAAATGGCGGTGCCCGCGGTGATTTGCTTGTAGAAGTATATGTAGAACGCCACAAAGATTTCCAGCGCATGGATTATGATATTTACTCAACCGTACGGATTTCTTATCCAAGAGCTGTTCTTGGCGGAGATGTGGTTATCCCGACAATTGATGGCGATGTCGCATACAATGTAAAGGCAGGAACGCAGACCGGTACAAGAGTTCGTTTGCGTGGTAAGGGAGTTCCGTCCCTTCGTAACCGCAAAATGCGAGGCAACCATTATGTGGATTTGGTTGTGGATGTGCCGACAAAGCTTACCAAAGAGCAGAAAAAACTGTTAGAGCAGTTGGATAAGTCGATTGAGGACGAAGAAAATAAGAAAAATAAAAAGCACAAAAAATAATTGTATAGGAAAGAAGCCTTCTGTTTATACTAATCGAAAACAGGAGGCTTTTTTATGATACAGGCATTTCGAATTAATACGATACGAGGAAGAGAGATTTTAGATTCCAGAGGAAATCCAACGATTGAGGTGGAGGTAAAATTGTGCGGAGGGGCAGCGGGCAGAGCATCCGTTCCCTCCGGGGCGTCTACGGGGGCGTTTGAAGCAGTGGAACTGCGAGACAGTGAATTGCCGCGTTACCGTGGAAATGGCGTAAAGCGTGCGGTAGAAAATATTAATGACATTCTTGCCGATAAATTGGAAGGGAAAAATGCATTGAATCAGGTGGAAATTGATACGCTGATGATACGTGAAGATGGTACCGCAAACAAAGCAAAACTGGGTGCTAATGCAATTTTGGGGACATCGCTTGCTGTGGCAAAGGCGGCAGCAAAACAGCTCGGTGTTCCGTTGTATCAGTATCTGGGCGGACCAAATGCGCGTGTTATGCCGATTCCGATGATGAATATTATGAATGGCGGAAAACATGCGGACAGTAGTTTAACGATTCAGGAGTTTATGATTATGCCGATAGGAGCATCTTCCTTTCATCAGTGTTTGGAGTGGTGCGCGAATGTATACGCTACCTTGAAGAAACTGTTGGCAGAAAAGGAATTTGCCACCTCCATTGGTGATGAGGGTGGATTCGCACCGCATCTTGCTCATGAGGACGAGGCGCTTTCTTTTATTACAGGGGCTATTGAAAAAGCAGGATACCGTCCGGGCGAGGATTTTTCGATTGCTATGGATGGTGCCAGCACAGAAATGTATGAGGAGGCTGTAAAGGCAGGAAGACCGGGCGAATATTTATTCTGGAAATCCGGTGAGTACAAAAGTACAGATGAAATGATTGATTTTTGGTGTGATTTGTGCCGCAGGTACCCAATTGTTTCGATTGAAGACGGACTGGCAGAAGAAGATTGGTCGGGCTGGCAGAAACTCATGGATAAATTAGGAGATAAAGTGCAGCTTGTTGGTGATGATTTGTTTGTTACAAATACCAAACGTATCGAAAAGGGAATTAAACTTCAGGCGGCAAATGCGGTCTTAATCAAGCCAAATCAGATTGGAACCGTGACAGAAACTCTCGAGGCGATTCGAATGACACAGACGACCGGATGGAATGCCATTGTCAGTCATCGTTCGGGTGAAACGGAAGACACTACGATTGCAGACATTGCAGTCGGCATGAATGCCGGGCAGATTAAAACCGGCGCACCGGCGCGCACAGACCGGGTGGCTAAGTATAACCAGCTTCTTAGAATTGAAGAAGAACTTGGCGAGTGCGCTGTGTATGGTGGGTAAAGAAAAAACCGAAAAAAGTAAAATAAAAATGGCTGTGTCAACAAGTTTTGACACAGCCATAAATTTATTTGCATGGGAAAGCCCGTTTCATTAAATTATACAATCCGTGCAGATAAACGACATTTTGGTGGCCGCCACCTCCGCGGTTTACAGCATCTCCGCCCATGGTTTCATAATAAATGTGCGGAACATTATTTTTTTCCAAGGCCTTATGGTAAAGGATTGGATTGTTACCTACCATTGTGTCATTTTTCCCTTTTACAATCATAACTAACGTGTTTTCTTTATAAGCATCCGGCAGTGTGAAAGTATCTTCGGTAAAAATCCCTTTTTCTGCACTATATGGGAGAACGCCCGGAGCGGGACAAAAGGCACCGATATAACCAAATTTATCCGGATGTTTAAATCCTGCATTCAAAGCTTCTCTGCCACCCATTGAGAATCCCCAGACGGCTGTATTGAGGCGTCCGGTTTTGACGCTGTAATGTTTGTTAATAGCAGGCATTAAGCAGTTTACGATATCGTTCACACAATTGTCATAGGCGTCATAAGTTTCTTGGCTGTAACCGTTTCCCTGACCGGATTCATTGGCACAAATATTAGGGAAAACCATAATTACTTCTTCCATAACATCATTGGCATAGCCGTTCCAAACAACATCTGTGGCACCATCTTGGGCAAGATTATAGATGCCCCAGCCATAACCGTGTAAACCGTAGACAACCGGATATTTTTTCTTTGGATTGTATCCATCCGGAAGTCCAACTAAGGCTTTTCTTGTCACTGTTTTTCCTTTTGCTACAGCAGTGGACTCGTATTCGAATTCTTCTGTTGTTCCTTTTACTCCATCTTTTCTTAATGCACCTGCCGGAACAGTTACATTTGGTTTGAAAATATTTTTCATAAAATTGTAGAAACCATGCTGGTAAACTGCTTTTTCATGGTTGCCACTGCCGCTGCCGCTTGGATCACCACCCATCGTTTCGTAGTAAACATGAGGTGTGTTTGTTTTTTGCAGAGCCTGATGATACAAAAGTGGGTGCTGTTTTACAACATCATCTTTAAATCTTTTTGTTATCTGTACATAAGTGTCATTTAAATATTCGCTTGGCAGCGTAAATGTGGAATCCGTATAAAATCCGGGTTCAGTAACTCCATTCATCGTGTAAGGCAAAAGACCCGGAGCCGGACAAAAAGCACCAATGTAACCAAATAAATCCGGTCGCTCAAATCCAATTTGCAAACTTACACGTCCACCCATAGAAAAACCGCAGACAGCAGTATTTTCACGACCTGTCAGTGTAGAATATTTTTTGTTGATAGCAGGCATAAGGCATTTTGTTAAGTCATTGATAAAGTTGTCATAGGCTTTGTAATGCTCCAAACTAAAGCCGGTTCCTTTTCCTTCTTTGTTTGCACAAACATTAGCAAAAACAACAATGGAATCTTTCATATCATCATTTGCCATAGCGTTCCAGGCAACATATTGTGTATTGTCTCCGGTAAGAGAATATTCGTTACCGAAAATACCGTGCTGCATATAGATGACAGGGTATTTTTTTGATTCTGTGTATCCTTTTGGCAGTGCAACGAGTGCATGACGTTTTACTGTTTCGCCCTCTGACACTTCTGTAGAATCGTAGTAGAATTCTTCCAGAGTGCCACTGTTAGCCTCGTTTTTTTTCATGAATCCGGATGGCAGATCAGAATAATCCGGATTTTCTGTTGGACGTGGGGTGGCAGTAGGCTTCGGAGAGCCGGTTGGAGTAGGGGGCAGTGTTGGTGTGGCTGATGCTGTTGGTGCAGTCGTTGGTTTTTTACCGGTATTTCCGGAATTTGTGGCTGCCGGCTGCGCACTTGCGATCGACTTTCTATTTGATACTTTGCTCTTTATTATAATTGTAACGACCCCAATCTTCTTAGTTTTTTTCTTAAGTTTTTCCTTTACGGTAATTTTTGTTTTTCCGGCTTTTTTTGCGGTAACAACTCCTTTTTTGTTTACCGAAACTTTTTTGTTAGAAGCCTTAAATGTGTACTTCGCTTTTTTCTTTTTTCCCTTTATTGTAATCTTTTTCTTTTGTCCTACGGTTAATGTGATTTTTGTTTTTGCTAACTTTGCCTTTGCAAAAACATCTGCCGAGAACAACGGGTTCAGGGCAGATGCTAAAAGTGCAAAGGACAAACTGAAGCAGAGAAATGTTTTTTTCATGTTTCAGAATCCCCTTTCTTTTTTACTTGAAAATACGTTTTAAGAAATTATACAAACCATGATGATAAACGGTTGCCCAGTGGCCACCGTTTCCTTTGCCTGCAGGGTCGCCGCCCATTGTTTCATAGTAGGAACATGGGATGCCGGCAGCCTTTAGTGCATTGTAATAATTGGTTGGATTACTGCCAACAACTGTGTCGGTAGCACCTTTTGTAATCTGAATGTAAGTACTGTTTATGTACTCATCGGCAAGTTTTAAATCTGCCTTTGTAAGCATGTCACCGCCATCTAAAGCACCCGGTGCCGGGTTAAATAATCCGATACCGCTAAATAAATCAGGACGTCTTATACCAATGTTCAATGTCTCGCGTCCGCCCATAGAAAATCCACAAACCGCCGTGTTTTCTCGTCCGGTCAGTGTGGAATATTCTTTATTAATGGCAGGCATTAATACTTTTGTTAAGTCATTAATGATGTAGTCATAATAAGAGGCTGTTTTTGCATCTGTGTTAAAATTGCTTTTTCCTTCTTCGTTACAGCATACACATGGGTAAACGACGATACATTCTTTGACATCACCATTGGCAATGGCATTCCATACCACATACTGTGTACCTGCACCATCGTTAAGAATTCCGTTTCCGACCATGGATTCCGGCGTGTCGCTTAATCCGTGGAGCATATAAACAACCGGATATTTTTTTGCCTTTGAATAGTCTTTTGGAAGAACAACCATAGCATAGCGGTCAATTGGTGTCTTTTTTGTAGATTCATCGTCACTGATGTATTCTGTTGATTCATATTCAAAGCGTTCTACTTCTCCTTTGTTAGCCTGATTTTTTGCGGTATAACCTTTTGGAATATTTGAAAATTCAGGGTCCTCAGGAAATGGAGTAGGGGTGACTTTTGGAGTCGGTGTTGCAGTTGCAGTAGCGGTAGCGGTCGGTTCGGTAGTTGGTTCATTGCTCGGAGACGCCGCCGGGGTAGCTGTAACGACAGGTGTTGGCGTATTAAGTGCCGGAACTGTCGTGTTTTGTGCTATTTTCTTTTTGATAGTAACCGTAATGGTTCCCACCTTTCTTGTTTTTTTCTTCAACTTCTCTTTTACGGTAATTTTAACTTTGCCGGCTTTTTTTGCCGTGATAACGCCGGATTTACTTACGGAAGCTTTTTTGTTGGAAGCTTTGAAAGAATATTTTGCTTTTTTCTTTTTTGATTTTATCGAAATCTTTTTCTTTTGTCCAACGGTTAATGTAAGTTTCTTTTTGACCAGTTTTGCTTTTGCAGCCGCTGTTGCCGGAGTAAAGGCACTAAGTGTCGATACGGCAAGCGCAAAGCATAAACCGATGCTGATGGTTTGTTTTTTTAATATGTTCATGATAAATCCTCCTCATATAATTTTATGGTTATACTTTAGCATAGTGTGATTAGCATGAACATGATTTATCATGTCAAAAATATGAATTATTCACGCTTTTTGTAGAGGATGATTTGACTACTGTTCACTATTATGCAACAAATACGGAATTAACTCCGATTGATAAATGGATTGTAAAGATTCAATTGGAAGATTTATAAAAACTTTGAGCGTAGAACGCCCCTTCTATTGGGGGTGTCGTTTTACGCTCTTTTTATATGCCGAAATTTGGCGTGTTTTGCATAATTTATGACTCTTTTTGAGGGGCGTAAGTCGCCTGACAATTGTAAGCAAATATATTGACTTTGTACTTTGATTGTGCTAGTATATATACAAACAAGGGTGGGGCGCAGATGTTCTCCTTGTAGTGATAGAAATAAAAGAATTTAGGTAATTAAGGAGGATACTGTTTGGGAGCAAAAGATTTAGCAGAGAAAAATTTACTACAATACAAAGATGTATTTTCAGACATTGTAAATGTAAACTTATTTGGTGGCAGATGTTATGTGTCGGCGGAAGAGTTGTCGAGAGAACCCGGCGAGTTGATTACGAAAGCCGTATCGGATGATAAACTTCGGCAGTTACAGATGGATGTGCCGATGAAGTGTAAGAAGCACAATAGAAGTTTTTTCTTATGTCTGGAAAATCAGAGTGACAGAAACAACGTTATGCCGGTGCGAGATATGGGATACCAGCACGCCAAATATATGGAGCAGATAAAGGAAGTGAAGGAAAGTAATCGAAAAACCGGCAATTATCCAAACCCGATGACAAAGGAACTTAACGATTCACAGAAATTAAGTCCGGTCATCACTCTGGTTTTGAATTACAGTCAGAATGAATGGGGAAAGCCAAGATGTCTGAATGATATGCTGGAATTTCCGGAAGACATTGGTGAGGAACTTACAAAATGGATACCCTCGTATTCGGTTTGTGTGATTAACCTTGCCAGTCAGCCGGAAACGACAATTCGCCAGTATCAATCGGATTTTAAATACATAGTCCGTTATCTGTCCTGTGGAAATGACAGAAGAAAACTGGATGAATATTTCCAAACAACGGAGTTTCAATTAGACCACCCGGAAGCATTTTTAGATTGGCTGTCTGCGGTGACAAATGACAGGAGATATCGGAAAGCAAAAGAATTAATTGAGACAACAGAAGGAAAAGGAGGAAAAATCGATATGTGTGTATTGTTAGATATGTATGAAGAACGTGGAGAAGCGCGAGGAATAGAGAAAGGGATTGCTCAAGGAGAGGCACGTGGAATAGAGAAAGGGATTGCTCAAGGAGAGGCGCGTGGAATGGCAAAGGGGATTTCGCAAGGGATTTTACAAGGAATTTCACAGGGAATCGAGGAAATTAACGCATTATACCAATGCTTGTTGGCGGATAACCGAATGGAAGATATACAAAAAGCAATCATGGATACAGACTACCAAAAAGAATTG
>NZ_QTVH01000022.1:0-39683 GCF_003435975.1 Clostridium sp. AF36-4
CCTAAGTAACAAGTTTAATTATTTCACTTGTCTACCTAGAAGGGAGCATATCAAACCACTTGCCGGTACGGCTCCTTTTTTTCAGATAAGTCAAAACTTATCATCCTTCAATGGCAATGTATTTTTTCTGCTCCACGGCATCTTTATGCTCTTTCTTTGGAACAAACAATTTCAAAATACCATGCTTAAACTCTGCCTTGATATCTTCTTCTGTCACATCTGTACCAACATAAAAGCTTCTCTGACAGGCACCCTCATAACGCTCTTTGCGGATATAATGTCCTTCTTTTTTCTCTTCGCTCTTATCCAAGCCCTTTGCGGCACTCAAAGTAAGATAACCATCCTCTAATGAGGCTTTTACTTCTTCTTTTTTAAATCCCGGCAAATCAATCATAATCTCGTAACCTTCATCGGTTTCGCGAATATCGGTTTTCATCAAATGACCGGCATTTTTACCATAAAGCTTTTTCTCAGCTCTTCTAAAATCTCTGTCATCATAAAATGGGAATCCTCCAAAAAAGTCATCAAATAAATTTTCTCCAAAAATACTAGGTGCTAACATAAGTCATCTCTCCTTTTCTTCATCAAACTAAACTGTTTCAATTAACATGTTACCATTTGATTTTTTCTTTCCTAAGAACCCCTTTCCTTTGTTCTAGTTGTAATATAACACTTATTGTTAGCACTGTCAAGAGGTGAGTGCTAATTTCTTTGTGAAAGTTTTGTGAACTCTTGTCCAAAGCATGCATACCGTGCCTCATAACGCCTTACACATTCCGCCATTGTTTCTGCGTCTCTCTGATAAATAAAGATAATATCTTCTACATCTCGTTTTTCTCCCGCTATTTCCCATAAACGGCTCTCAATCTCCCACGGCATTTTCCGCTCCAGCAGATAGCGGACTCCATAATACTGTAACAGCATGTTCATTCGTTTTTGCTCCGGACAAGACTGTGCTTTTATATAAAAAAACAGCCGATTGCATATATACTCAAAATCATCCACCAGATAAAATACAAAAAGCAAATCTCGGAAGAACTCGCCACTAAGTGTTTCCAGTCTGATTTTCGACTGATACCACTCCGGTATCTGCTCGTTTCCTAAATCTGCTTCATCAAAAGTTCCCTCATATATATTTTTCAATATGCCAAAGCCGTGGCAAAAGACCAGTTCCGGCAGAACTGCCAGCGTATAAATCAAATACTCGTTTTCCGTCAATTTGTCCTTTTTTACTCCTCCCCCAACCATATGCGCTTTTCGCATCTTGATTCCTCCTCAATAATATACCGCATTCTGTGAAAAATAACGATATAATTATACATATATTTAAGTTTTTTGAAAAGGAACAAACGGTATATCCTTACGAAAAATCAGATTTTTCTAAGCAAAAAACGGCAAAAAAATGGATTTCTTGCAATTTCTCAAATATCATGTAAAATAAATTATACCTACAAAAGAAAGGAAATAACATCACATGAAAAAAATATTATGCATTCTGCTTAGTTTATTGTTAGTGCTGCTAAACGGCTGTTCCAGTGATGCGGGAAACATTCGTTTTGGGGCCGCCGGCGTTGGCGGTATGTATTATACGTTCGCCAATAGTTTCACCGGAATTCTTAGTAAAGAGAACGAAAATTATTCTTATGAAGTTAAAAACACCGCAGGTTCCACCGCTAATATCCGATTGCTGTCCAATCACTATATCGATTTAGCGATTGCACAGGCTGATTTAATTCAGGATGCCTATGAGGGAACCGGTGCATTTGATGGTAACATCTGTAAAGACTACAGTGCCATTGCCGGTCTCTATACAGAAGCCTGCCAGATTGTTGTCCGTGCAGACTCATCCATTTATTCACTCGATGATTTGCAGGGAAAACATATCAGTATCGGTGCCTCGGAATCCGGCACAGAGCGAAATGCAAAAGAAATTCTTGCAGCGACAGGATTAACCTCCCGTCTGGTTCAGACAGAAAATTATGATTATACACAGGCCGCCAACCAGCTTTCCAATCATGAAATTGATGCCTTTTTTTGTACTGCAGGTACCAAGACAACGATTATCGAGGAACTGGCAAAGGAGTGTCCAATCCGGCTTCTCAGCCTAAATGAGACATGCTTAAAAAAACTAATGGCATCCTCTCCTTCATATATCCATTATACCATTCCGGCTAACACTTATACCGGACAGGATAAAGAAGTAACAACCATAGGAGTGAAATCTATTCTTTTAGCATCGGATGATTTATCCGAGGACACCGTTAATATAATTACAAAAGCCTTATTTGAGCATAATAAAGATTTACAGTATGCAACATCCCTAAATTTGGCCTTAAACGAAACATCTGCTACAAAAGATATTACACTTCCTTTTCATAAAGGAGCCGCCTCTTATTACAAAGAGAAGAAAATTACCGTTTCGACAAAATAGCAAATAGGAAGGATTACTATGAACATTGAATTTGATATGTACCAGACACTGGCACTTGCCGTTTTGGTACTTTTACTTGGAAGTTTCTTAAAAAAACACATTCATTTTTTGGAAAAATTCTGTATTCCGGCACCTGTTATCGGTGGTTTGTTGTTTGCCATCTTAACCTGCATCGGTTACTCGACCGGACTTGCTGATTTTACCTTTGATGACACCCTGCGCGAAGTATGTATGGTTTTTTTCTTTACTTCGGTTGGATTTCAGGCAAATCTGAAAGTATTAAAAAGTGGCGGAAAATCAATGATTATTTTCCTCTTCTTAGTCATCACCTTAATTGTTTCACAAAACCTGCTTGCAGTTGGTCTTTCCAAACTGCTGCAATTAAATCCGCTTGTCGGTATGTGTACCGGATCAATTCCAATGGTCGGAGGCCACGGTACTGCCGGTGCCTTTGGACCGGTTTTGGAGGATTTTAATATTCAGGGTGCAACCACAATTTGTACGGCTGCCGCAACCTTTGGATTAATTATGGGAAGTTTAATCGGCGGTCCAATCGGCAAGCGCCTCATTGAAAAAAGAAATTTAATGGATACCGTTGCCACCGAAGATGACAGTCTTTTAATTGAAGATGAAGAAAAGCACAAACGCCACACAAACATGTATGCAGCCGCCGTTTTCCAGTTGATTTTAGCAATCGGTCTGGGAACCATTTTTTCCTGGCTGCTTACCAAAACCGGACTTACTTTTCCGATTTATATTGGTGCCATGCTTGCCGCAGCATTAATCCGAAATATCGCTGAGTATACAAATTTTACAACCATTCATATGGGTGAAATCAATGACCTTGGCGGAATTTCATTATCCTTGTTTTTGGGAATGGCAATGATTACTTTGAAGTTATGGGAGTTAGCTTCTCTGGCACTTCCGCTTGTCATTTTGCTTGCTGCGCAGACACTTCTCATCGGCGTATTTACTTACTTTGTTATATTCCGTATCATGGGGCATGACTACGATGCCGCAGTTCTCGCCGCCGGTACTTGTGGATTTGGTATGGGAGCAACCCCAAATGCCATGGCAAATATGCAGGCCTTATGCGACCGCTTTGTGCCATCGGTAAAAGCTTATCTGCTGATTCCACTGGTGGGAAGTCTGTTTGCCGATTTTATCAACAGTTTGGTTATTACATTTTTTATCAACATTATATAAGGAGGTTTACTTATGTTTTTTAAAAAGAAAAAATATATTACAATAAACAATCCTCAGAAAAGTAGAAAAAATTATGATTTGACTTATGATAATGTAGCCATTCCGGAGGTGCATACACATGAGGCTTCTGACAGCACAAATGCAGTCTCCTCGAATGCCTCTGTTGACTATGACAACCTTGCAATTCCTGAAGTACACATTAAGGGGAGGAAGTAATCTTTTTCCCATACATGTTTCCCCCTTTTTTTGCATACAGTATATCATATGGAATTATTTCTTTGCAAAAGGAGGTTACTATGTGCAGCATATCCGGCTTTTATGACCCCACGGCCGATTTTACCGGGCAGCGGGATTCTTTTTTGCATATTTTAGATGAAATGAAACACTGTCTTGCCCACCGCGGTCCTGACGATAATGACAGTCTGCTGACACCACACTGTGGACTGGCACACACAAGACTTTCCATCATTGATTTGGCGGGTGGCCACCAGCCTATGACAAGAGAACTGGATGGCTATCCTTATCATATTGTATATAATGGTGAAATTTACAATATGAAAGAGTTAAAAAATGACTTGGCAAACCATCAGGTTTTTCCAAAAACGAATTCTGACACAGAAATCTTATTATTATCATATTTAACCTTTGGCGCCGATTTTGTAAAAAAAGTCGACGGTATTTTTGCCTTTGCCATTTATGATGAACGGCACAATACACTGACTTTATTCCGAGATTCATTCGGCGTAAAACCACTTTTTTATACCATGATAAATGGAACGATTGTTTTTTCCTCGGAGCCAAAAGGCTGCTTTTGCTTTCCGGGCGTCAAAGCAGAACTTGATGTGGATGGACTCAATGAGATTTTATCATTAGGTCCGGCACGCACGCCGGGAAGCGGCGTATTTTACGGATTTCACGAGCTGCTGCCGGGGTGTTACCTGACGTGCTCTGTTTTTGGAAGAAAAATGACGCAGTATTTCCATCTGGAAAGCAGACCGCATTTTGATTCTTATGAGGAAACCGTTGAAAAAACATCATTTCTGATTCAGGATGCCATCAAAAGACAAATGGTTTCCGATGTGCCAATCTGCACCTTTTTATCCGGCGGTGTCGATTCGAGCGTGGTCTCTGCAGTCTGTGCTGCCGAGTTAAAGAAACAGGGAAAAAAACTCACCACATTTTCCTTTGATTTCATCGATAATGACAAGTATTTTAAGGCGAATTCTTTTCAGCCGTCGCAGGACCGCCCATATGTGGACAAAATGGTTTCTTTTCTGGATTCCGACCATCACTATCTCGAATGTGACAACAAAATGCAGGCGGATTTATTATACCGCTCGGTGGACGCACATGACCTCCCATGCATGGCGGATATTGATTCTTCCTTACAGTATTTTTGCGAGGAAGTCAGCCATTCTCATAAGGTTGTACTGACCGGCGAATGTGCAGACGAGGTATTTGGCGGATACCCATGGTTTCACAGGGAGGAAATGCTTAACTCCGGTACATTTCCATGGACTCCTTCACTCACCCCGCGCAAAGTTCTTTTGAAGGATGACTTAGTAGAAAGTCTTCACATGGATGAATATGTAAAAAATATTTATGACCGGTCAGTCAGTGAAATTAATGTTCTCCCATCCGAAAATGAAATTGAGACAAATAGACGGCGGATTGGTTATTTAAATATCCGTTTCTTTATGCAGACACTGCTAAACCGCATGGACCGCACAAGCATGTTCTCGGGATTAGAAGCACGTGTTCCATTTGCTGACCGCACACTTGTCGATTATGTTTTTAATATTCCATGGGAAATGAAAGCAAAGGACGGACTTGTCAAAAATATACTGCGTCAGGCATCAAAAGGACTTTTGCCGGATGAAATTTTGTTCCGCCGCAAAAGCCCTTATCCAAAAACATACAATCCTTATTATGAAAATTTGTTGGCAAAACGCCTCAAGGAGGTACTTTCCGACTCTGCAAGTCCCCTGCATTCTCTCCTCGATTTAAAGCAGGTCACCCAGTTTTTAGATAATCCAAAAGATTACGGGGCACCTTGGTACGGTCAGCTCATGGCGGGCCCGCAAATGATTGCCTACCTTTTGCAGATTGAATATTTCTTACGGAAATATAACGTATCCATCCGGATTTAAAAGGGAGAGCGGATTACCGGCTGCAGCTGTCTGCCGCAAAGAGCCGCCTCAATCGTATCCGGTATCAGTTCCGTATGGGCAATCATCGACTTCGGTTTCTTTTCGCAGTCATCCTGCCCAAACGGAACAAAATAGAAATTTTTTGTATTCATCAAGAAACCAATGTTCTTTAAACTGGCTCCAAGTGCATCATTGGTAGCCGGTGAAAGAACAACCGGTTTGTCATTTCGCATATGCGCTTTTGCCGCCATCAATACCGGTGTATCGGTAATCCCCGCTGCAAGTTTTGCCATCGTATTTCCGGTACATGGCGCAATTACCAGAATATCCAAAAGTCCTTTCGGGCCAATCGGTTCCGCCTCCTGAATTGAAAAAATCCCACGTTCTCCCGTAATTTCCTGTATTTCGATAATAAAATCTCTCGCATCGCCAAACCGGCAGTTCACGGTCTGTGCGGTCTGGGAAAAAATCGGAATGACCCGATTATCCTCCTTGACAAGCTGCCTGACCACTTCTTTTATTTTCTCATAAGTGCAAAAAGAGCCGGTAAACGCAAAGCCAACCGTACGCTGTTTCTTTTTGCTCATTCCGCTAATCTCCCAAAATTGTTTTCTTAATTACTTCCATAAGTATGCCGGCTGATGACTTCGGTGCATAAATGCCGGGAAGTCCTAAACATAATTTTGCAAAAATCGACGATTCCTGACAATAGGAAAAATCCGTCCCACCCGGTCTTGATGCAATATCAATAATACACACCTCCGGCTTTACTCCCTGCAGCCGCTCTTTGGTAAGAACCGGTGCCGGTACGGTATTAAAAATAAAATCATATTTTGACATTGTATCTTTTGGTGCATCAAAGGAACAAGCCTGATAGCCATAACTTTTTGCCCGCTCTCTCTTTTTCTCCTTCCGCTCCATAACAGTAACGGATGCCCTCCATTGGCTAAGTTTTGCCGCCAGTGCCGCTCCACACGTTCCATATCCAGTGACCAGACACTCACTCCCCTGAATGCTTACACATCCATGGATAAGCGCCTCTGAAACGGCTCCCTCTGCGGTAGCCAGTGCATTTCTCTCCGCCACACCATCTTCTTTGTAATAATCAACTACGCGAATTCCTCGTTCCTTCGCATAATCTATCGCAGTTTCCGGGAATTTACATCCATAAACCACCTGTCCTTTTTGAAATTTTTCTTTATTTTCCCCAAAAAACATGGCAGTCTGTGGAACCGGAAGAAGGATTGCATCGTGATAGCCCGGCTGATAACTCATCGCCTCCATCACCTCATGTCCCTCTTTTTTTAACATTTGCGCCAGATAATACTGCCTTTTTTCTTCCCCCAGAACTAAAAAATGATAAAAAGCCATAATACACTCTCCGATACAGCAGTTGTTATTGTTAGTATATGATATTCAGGGAATCAAGGTCCAAACTAGTTCTCCCCCGCATAAGCAGACTGGTACTTCATAAGTTCCTCAATATAAATTTCACCAAGTGCACTCACTACCGACCCGGCACGATGAATATAGCCAATCTGCATTTTCTCAGATTCCTTTAGTGGAATGGCTAACGAATCATCCCCATTTAATTCCTCGCAAATAATACCGGAACACAACGTGTAAGCATCCAGTCCATTCATCAGATTTAACATCGTTGCACGGTCATTCGCCTTGATAATACGATCATAATCATAGGTGCTTTTCATCTCTTCTGCCAGATAAAAAGAATTGTTTTTTCCCTGGTCAAAAGCCAGACACGGATACGGCTCTAAATCCTTCATCGAAAGTATTTCCCGCCCGGCTAACGGATGCCCGGAGCGCAGATATACATAGGTATCACAGGAAAATAATTCGGTGAATTTCAGCTGATTTTCCCTGAGAATTTTTTCTAACACCTTCCGATTCATGTCATTCATATATAAAATGCCAAGCTCACTTTTGAAATTCCGCACATTTTCAATGATTTCGTATGTGCGCGTCTCATATACAGCAAATTCATAATTTTCCATTCCCGCACGTTTGACTGTCTCTACAAATGCCTTTACCGCAAAGGAATAATGCTGCATGGAAACACTGAATTTCTCTCGGGATTCTTTTTCAATATATCGATTTCGAAGCAGACGGTACTGCTCCGTCACCTGTCTTGCATATCCAAGAAATTCCTCACCATCCGGCGTCACAACAATACCTCTGCTCGTGCGCAAAAAAAGTTCAAAGCCAAGTTCTTTTTCCAGTTCTTTTACAGCCCCCGACAAACTTGGCTGTGAAATAAACAAAGCCTTTGCCGCCTCATTCATTGAACCGTGGTCTGCTACCGCAATTACATATCTTAACTGTTGTAACGTCATGATTTACCCTCCATTCTCTAAATACTGCACCCCGGCATCGGATATTCCTCCGGTCTCAGTTCATGAATATCGGCATGTTCTCCGCATACACGGC
The DNA here is from genome assembly GCF_003435975.1 of Clostridium sp. AF36-4. Classification (NCBI taxonomy): domain Bacteria; kingdom Bacillati; phylum Bacillota; class Clostridia; order Eubacteriales; family Clostridiaceae; genus Clostridium; species Clostridium sp. AF36-4. The sequence continues at coordinate 8,233 of NZ_QTVH01000022.1, forward strand.
ATCCTTTTGACGGACTTCCAAAATTCACCGTCCGAAATCTCATCGTCAGTCCATCGAAGGTAAGCATTTTCCCGGTAAGAAGTTCGCCTGCCCCGGTAATATATTTTTGCGCTTCCAAGGCCTGAATACTTCCAATAATTCCAGGAATCGAACCAATAACCCCTGCGGAAGAACAATTGTCCACTGTTCCATCTTTTGGAATTTCTTCGAAAATACACCGATAGCACGGTCCCTCCCCCGGCACATACGTAAGAACCTGTCCGTAAAACTGCCGGATTCCTGCATGACAAAATGGTTTCTTTGCCAATACACAGGCATCATTAATCAAAAATTTTGCCGAAAAATTATCTACCGCATCAATAATAAAATCATACGGCTCAATCAGTGCCATAATGTTTTCCGGGGTAACACGCTCTGCATGCAGATGCAGTTTGACATCCGGATTTAATTTGCGAATCCGCTCTCCTGCCGACTCCGTTTTTTCCACACCAAGCGAATCCATGTCATGAATAATCTGTCTCTGCAGATTTGTTAAATCCACACAGTCACCATCCACAATGCCAATCGTTCCCACGCCACTTGCCGCTAAATATAAAATAGCCGGCGAGCCAAGTCCACCAGCTCCAATCACTAACACTTTGCTCTCTAACAATTTTTGCTGTCCCTTTACTCCTACGCCCTTTAAAATTAAATGTCGCGAATACCGCTGCATCTGTTCCTCTGTAAATGCCATATGTTCTCTCCATTGCTGATTGTTTTTACTGGGATTATATCATTTTATCCGGGGGGATGCAAGGTGATGGGGATGTTTGGCTTTCCGGTTTCCGTAAAGCATCAAGAAAAGTTAGTGATAAGTGGGCGCTCCCGCTAAACAAACGCGTAAGGGTATCGGCATGTAAACGACACATGCCTGATACCCACGTGTTTGTACCCACTTATCACTAACTTTTCTTGATGTTTTACTGGAATCCTGGAAAACAAACCTCAAAAAACTGTCACAAACAAAACACTCCCTCATTTGCGCTTAACTGCTACGGAATTTCTTTTTTTATATCAGTTTGTCACCAAAACGCATTTTCAGGTAATCAATTATAAGGTCGACTGCCCTTTCGCGCCCTACCCGACCAGTGTTAATTGTAAGATCATAACTTGTCGGATTTGTCCAGTAATCTCCACCGGTATAGTATTTATAATATTCTGCACGATACTTATCTGTTTTTGTTATAAGACGATCTGCCTCTTTTTCCGAAACCTGCATTTTCTCCATAATGGACTGCCGGCATTTTTCTCTCGGTGCTTCAATATAAATACTGATAACATTAGGCCACTGTTCAAGTATCTTATTAGCACATTTTCCTACGATAACACACGACTCAAAGTTTGCCAGATCTCTTATAATATAAGCCTGCAGCTGATAAATTGATTCGTCCGACACAAAGTCTTTACTGGCTGGATCCGGCACAGCGGAATAATCGAGCATTCCTTTCATTCTTTTGTGCAGATAAGATCCTCTCAATTTTTCATCAATATCAAAAAATAGTTTTTCATTTAAACCGCTGAATTCAGATGCCATTTTTAATATCCGCTTTTCATAACATGGTATCCCAAGTCTTTTGGCAACTTCATTCCCGATTTCTTTACCGCCACTGCCAAAACCTCTGGCAATTGTAATTACATAATTTTTCATGTCTTCCCTTCTTTCCGGGTGGCAATTACTTCCATCCCTCAAATGTAATTGCCTCAGAAGATGTTGCATATTTTTCCGGCCATAATGTTACCCAGTCATCGCCAGATGCATCTGCCTTGGATAAATCTTTTGGCTGAAACTGTCCACATCCCCAGTCGAACTCTGCACCATTACCACCACTTTCATTCATCTTATAAGGATAACCTGCCAGATTAAATGTATTGTTTGATAAGGCTTCCTGAAGAGCATCGGTTTCTGTTGAATTTGCTTTCTTTGCTGCTTCACAAGCAAGTTCTACTGCCATAAAACCACAGATTACATCATTACTTGGAATTGAATTAAATTCCTTTTTACAATAATCTGCCAGATAATCTTTGGATGCCGATTCGTACTTTTCCTTATAAATTGAATAACCAAGAAATGGCAATTTAGCAGTCGATGGCTCCAAACCACCAAGTTCTGTATTTGGCCATGAAATTGGATCCCAGCTCATTCCCTCAATTACCATAATTGGGGCATAACAATTCATCTCTTTACATTTCTGTACAAGCCTGACACTATCTTCAAAATACTGAGGTGCAAACAGGATATCAGGATTTAAGTTCTTCACTTTCTGCACAGTTGCTGTCCAATCGCTGTTGCCAGGATCAAAAAATTCTTCATAGACAACTTTAAATCCATTTTCCTTTAAAAATTTACCGACAGATTCGCTTACTTCATGACCATATGTCGTCTCAAGATTCAGAATTGCTACTGTCTTTTGACCGGATGTTTTATATTTACTATAATTACTCTTTAAATATTCAAAAACATCTTTCCACCATCCGCCGCCTTTCCATGATTCATCCATCTGTGGATTGGCAATCAATTTTCCATACTGCTCATTCGCTGTATAACTGTCTGCTGCAATACAAAACATCTCTTTATTATGTTTTGCTGCAATTGGAGCTGCTGCCAAAAAAGGTGAGGTATATGGCGAGGTTAAAAGATCCACTTTATCATCACTGATTAGTTTTTCATACAGCGTAGGAATCTTACTCTCATCAAATTCATCATCATAATATTTTAACTCGACTTTTTTTCCGTTGATACCACCATTTTTATTGATGTATTCTACCGCGGCTTTTGCTCCCTTCAGTGTGTTCTGTCCCGCATGGGCACAAGCTCCACTCAAAGTATATGTACCACCAATGATAAGTTTTCCGCCCTCATTACCTGTTTTTTCACCATCAGAAGATGAAGAACCACAGGCAGTGAGGCTCATACCAAGGGCCGCCACCAATGCAGTACTGACTAATTTCTTTCCTATTTTTCGTAGTTTCATAATAAGTTCCTCCTTTACTGTAAAACTATGTTTCTATAAAAATCCACACATCCTTTGCTAAAGATATGAGGGATTTTTCTCTTTTTTATCCACCTATGTAGGAGCTTTTTACCTTTTCTGAGTTAAGAAGCTCCTTAGAGGTTCCTGACATTACAATCCGCCCCTGTTGAACTACATGACCATAATCCGCAAACTGCAGGGCAATCTCCATAATCTGCTCAACGACCAGAACCGGTTTGTTCAGGCGATCCACAAGACGTTTAAGGGAACCATACAATTCCTGCACAACTTTCGGCGCCAGTCCCATCGATATATCATCTAAAAGAAGCAGAGCCGGCTCTTCCATAATCGCTTTACCAATGCTCAGCATTTTCCGCTGTCCGCCACTAAGGGAGCCAGCCAACAAGGCTGATTTAATCGCCAGTGGCTCAAACATATCGTAAACAAGTGATAAATTCTTTGAAGCATTTTCCTTCGCTTTTTTACTAACACAGGAAATCATTAGATTTTCCTCAATTGTAAGATTCGGAAATGTTCCTCCTTCTTCCGGTACCTGGATTACCCCACGCTCCACAATCTTATGCGGAGACAAACCATCCAGACGCTCACCATCAAATACAATACTCCCCTTCTGCAAGGGCACCAGCCCCGAAATTGTCTTCATAATCGTGCTCTTTCCTGCCCCATTCGCACCGATAAGCGCCACCCGGCTGTCCCGCTCCAAAGAGAAATTTATTCCCTGCAACACATTCATCTCTTTTGAATAACCAGCATATACATCGTTATATTCAAAATAACTCATATTTTTCCACCTCCTAGATAAGCATCAATTACCTTAGGATCTGCAATTACCTCCGCAGGCGTTCCCTGAGCAATCAGTTCACCGGCATGAAGAACAACAACCCGGTCACAAATTTCCTTTATGAACATCATAATGTGTTCAATGACAATAATCGTAATTCCCTGATCTGCCAGTTTCTTCATTAACTTCATTCTTTCCCGAATTTCTTCTCCGGACAGACCGCAGGATACTTCGTCAAATAATATAATTTCCGGATTGCACGCCAGAGCACGGGCAATTTCCACGTTTTTTTTATCTGGCAGTGAAAGATTGTTTGTTGTTATATCTTTTACTGCATCCAAATGCGTCAGTGACAGAATCTCATCAAAGGACAATTTTACTCCTTTTCCACTCCGTCCCGCATTCGCACGGGCAACCTTAATATTTTCTAAAGGTGTCATGCTTTCAAATGGTGCAACCATCTGAAAACAACGGCCAATTCCCATTTTGGAAATTTTATGTGGTGCAACACCGGAAATGTTCATTCCTTTATAAAGAACACTTCCACTTAACGCACGATAAATTCCACAGATAATGTTAAATAACGTTGTTTTTCCTGATCCATTCGTTCCTATGATTCCAAGAACTTCGCCTTTTTTTACCGATATATTAATATCAGAAAATAACTCAAGTCCCCCAAATCCCATAGTCAGATGTTTCATCTCCAAGATAGGTTCATTCATTCAACCACCTCCGCTTCCTTGTGCGTATTTTCATCCTTTTTTTCTTTTTTATTTCGTATACGGATTAACAATTTATCTGTCACCTGACAGATGCCAACCCAGATACCCTGTTTCATCAACATCATAACAAGAATCAAAATGAGTCCAAGTACCAGATTGTGTCCACCACTTACTGTAATCATACTTCTTGCTGTTTCCTGAACAATAATCAATATAGCACCGCCAATCACCGGTCCCATTACGGTTCCACAGCCGCCAACGTATGCCCCCAGTAAAATATCATTACTAATTGCTGTATCAAAGGTTGCTGTTGGTGTAATATGCATCTCATAGAGAGCATACAGTGCCCCCGCAAGTCCTGTTATCATAGCTCCAATTACCAATGCTTTTGTCTTTGTTCGATACAGATTAATGCCAATCATTTCTGCTGCTTCCGGTACATCACGAACTGCCTTAAAACTAAGACCCAACGGACTTTTCACCAATAAAGCAACACCGATTACCGTTAAGATTGTCAAAAAAACAATGAGCGGGTACAAAAACTCCGGTGATACAAATTTCACAAACACACCTTTGCTGGCAAATAAAAACTGACTAGATTTAAAAACATTTAAAAATATTACACCGAGTCCAAACGTTCCAATCAAAAATGACAAGCCTTTGATTCGTAAAAGTGGATAAGAAATTATCCATGCAAACAAACCAGCAATAATAACACCAAGAATCACCAAAATCGGCAGCGGCAGGTCAATGTTATAACCTCCCGGAAGGGCAACCGCATAAGCCCCTATACCAAAAAATACAGCATGTCCAAACGATACTTCTCCAATATACCCGCCTAACAAATTCCATCCCTGACCTGCAATCAGGAATAAACAGATATATACAATAAAACTGGACAGATACGATTGATTACTGGCATGAAAATATGCCAGATAAGCAGCCATTAAAATGGCTCCGCCAATAAGGCTGAGAATCAATTTTTTTGCTTTCATGCAGCCTGCCCCCTCTCATTCTTTTTGCGGTAAAACAAACCATTTGGCTTAGCTACAAGAATAATTAACAAAACAATATAAATCATTGCTGTTGCCAGGTTTGGAATCCAGAAATAAATGGTCATTGCCTGTACAATCCCCATGAGGATTCCCGCTGCCACCGCTCCTTTGAGATTTCCCATAGTTCCCAGAATTACAGCGACCCATCCCAAAAACGTCAGATCAAATCCTTCTGCCGGACTAAGAGAGTTAGTCAATGCATAAATAACACCGGCCACAGCCGCTAACGAACTTGAAATACCAAATGTAATTGCACAAATACGATTTACAGGAATTCCCGTAAGTTTTGCTGTTGTAGTATCAGAACTGCAGGCACGAATACGGATTCCCAGATTTGTCTTTTTTAATATCAATTCCACTGCTGCAATCAATACAATTGTAAGAATAAATGCTATGATATGCACAACGGGAATCGCGATACTGCCAATATTAACCGTAGCATTTCGATAAGGAACATTTAATGTCTTATAGGTACCGGAAAAAAGGAAATATTCAACAGCCATAATACACATACCAATTCCCCATGAAACCATAACCTGTCCTTCATAGCGTCCTTTCCATGTTTCCAGCTTCATAAATGGTTTCATAAAAATATTTTGTATCCAGTATCCGATAAGGAAAAAGAGTGGAATTAATACAATCAATGTAATGAACGGATCAACCCCAAACATTCGAAATGCCTGATAGCACAGATATCCGGCTAAAATTGTCAAATCGCCATGCACAACCGAGCAAATCTGCAGCCTTCCTAAAATCAGGGAACAGGAAAGTCCAAGAAGTGCATAAATGGTTCCTGTTCCAATCCCTCCTAATAACGACTGTAAAAAACCAAGAAAATTCATAAAAATCCCGCCTTTACTTTTCTACTAATGCAACTGCACGTACCGGAGAACCACTGCCATCACGAATTCTGAGTGGCAATCCCATATAAAAGAATCTTTTTCCTGCAACAAGATCCAGATTTCTCAAATTTTCTGTGTTGGTCATACCATATTTTCCACATACCAGATGACCGGAAAAATCAAGATCATCCGGTGTCTGATCAATGGCAGAGGAATCAACACCAATATTGACAACACCTTTTTTGGCAAGCCACTCTGCAGCCTCATATGAAAGACCGGTATAATAATTCTGATATCCCTCGATATCACCTTTTGCATAGGTACGATTATAATGCCCTGTATACATCAGGAAAATATCGCCTTTTTCCACTGTCAATCCTGCTTTTTCAACCGCTTCCTCCAAATCTTTTGCTTCAATATAATCCGGGTAACGGATGTGTGTGAGATCCACACAAATCGCACTTCCATAAAACAGTTTCATGTCCATTTTATCAATGGTCGGTCCTTCTGGATTGTACTCCCATACAGCATCTGAATGTGTAGGTCCATGTTCGCTGATCAAAAGATTACGCGCACTGAATCCGAGAGTTTTGGAACCTGTCTGCTTCATATTTTCCTCATGGGTCTGGTTTGTCATAATAAACGTTTTCTGGTGCATACCAAATACCGGCATTCCCTGATAAATTTCCTGTGACAAATCAATCAATTCATACTTTTCGTTGTAATTCATAAAATCACTCTCCTATTTTTCTGCAATTGTTGGTATTACGCAATAATTATTGGCATCTACAAGTCCTTTATCTGTAATCTTCCACTTTGGACTGGTCGTCAGTGCCAAAAATGCCAGATGCATAAATGGTGCGTGTGCCTCGCAATGTAATTCTTCTTTTGCCATCTTTGTGATTGCATCCATCTGTTTCGTAAGTTCTGCAGCACTCAGCTCATCTGTCATAAGACCGGCTATTCGCAGCGGGAGATCACCAATCACCTTGCCATCTTTTGCAAGAGCAACTCCTCCCTGCATTTCAATCACATGGTTAACCGCCACAGCCATATCCTCATAATTTGTACCCATGACAATGATATTATGTGTATCATGAGCAACACTTTCAGCAAATGCTCCCTGTTTCATTTTGAAGCCCTTTACAAAACCTGCACCGATGTCACTCTGTCCATGTCTTCCTACATTGGCAATTGGAAGAAGATCGTTTTCTATATCTGGTTTTACATAACCATCTTCCGCTTTCATATCTTCTACAAATGCATCTGTCAGATTCTGATCCAGAATCAGTCCGATACAGTTTACTTTCGGATTTGACTTATCACATTTAACCATCAGATCTTCCGGCTTGACCGGTTTGCGTTTAACGGAATGCTTTACAATATCCGGATACTGATAAGCCGGCAGTGGAAGCAGCAGCTGCCGGTCTTTTGCTGCAAGCTGACCGGACAAAAATACTTCCGACACATTCATGTCAGCGAGTTCACCTTCCACGACTGCAATATCTGCCAGTTTTCCCGGTGCCAGCACACCAAGTTCTGACAATCCAAGCCATGTTGCCGGATTAATCGTAGCCATCTGGATTGCCTCGGCCGGGTCTACCCCCTCTTTTATTGTGCGGCGGATAATATCATTCATATGACCTTTTGTCGCAATGTCACCTGCCAGCATATCATCGGTTGCCAGTATTGCACGCCTTGAATCCAGCCCTTCTTCTGTAATCGCACGAATACATTCCGGCATATTCCGCTGCGTGGAGCCTTCCCTCATAAGCATATAGACACCATATCGAAGTTTTTCTACTGCTTCTTTCTTTGTTGTAGTCTCATGACACGAAACATCCGTTCCGCCGCAAATAATATGAGCGGCTAATTCATTACCAAATAACTCAGGTGCATTTCCGTCGACTTCTTTTCCGATTGACCTCGCATATACAGAAGATACAATGGTGTCACGAATTACCGGATAATTATGCTCATATACAAACCGAATTGCACTCACACCCTGCGTCTCTCCCACACCAGATACAGACGGATAGGATAACATCTCCGGAATATCTTTCGATGTCACATCATAACCGGCTGTTTCAAGTCCCGGTGAATCCGGCGTAAGTGCAGGCACACGACAGAACACATGTTGTGGCATGAGCGAAGCTTCTTTTGCCATTTCTTTAATTCCGACCGGGCCGAGTACATTTCCGATTTCATGCGGATCAGAAATCAGACAAGTCGTACCTGTCGGTATTGATAACCTTGAAAATTCAGTCATGGTAAGCATCGCACTTTCAAAATGCATATGGCAGTCAACAAAACCCGGCATTACATACTTACCAGTCATATCATATACTGTTGTATCAGGTCCGGTCAGGGCATCACAGTCTCCCACCATCAAAATATATTTTTCAGAAACAGCCACATCTGCCGGATAAATCTCCCTTGTTATTACATTGACGACATTTCCGCCTTTTAGAATGATATCTGCATACTGTTTTCCACTCATCAGCACATCAACGAGGTGCTGTCTTTCTGATACTAATTTCAAACTATCCACTGACATACTCATAGAATCCTCCTATTCTTCCAATTCACATACCTGCAGTTCCAAAGGTGTTACTTTCATTCCGTTTACCGGTACAAAATCCTGTGAACATGCCGATACACAGCAAACAACATCTTTCAATGCTTTAAGTACAACATAATCACCCGCCTTTGATAATGGGTCCTCAATAACATAATCGCCATTCTCATCCATATGGTTATTCATAAACCAGTTAATCGGATCTGGTATCTCATTGCGGATAATGCCAAAACTCTTTAAGGCACCAATCAGGTTATCTTTGCAGTTCGGATGATCTTCAACTCCAAAATCTACTTTATAACGATAATAATCACAAGCCGGGAAAAAGAAATCATGTTTTCCTACTGTATCCTCTGTAAACTGCATCAAGTGATCACGGTAATTACTATAAAGGAAATCTCCAATCTTTAACCGAATACTGCTTAATGACGATCTCATATGTACCGTTGATACATACTCACTCAAATCATTTTCGTTAAAACAGATAAAATCACCAACCTGTTTTCCTTCAACATCCACAATCTTTAAAAACTGTCCCTTCTTAACTCTGACTCCACGTCCTTCGTAAGGTGGGATAAAAACCTTTTCCTTTACAATATAATTTGCCATACATAACCCTTCTTTCTTTATTTTTTGAAAAATAAAAAGAGTCCACTCGCTTTTCTGCGATTATGACTCCTTTGTCAACAATACTGATTCATATACTCTAAATATTTTTCCGCCACTTTTTCTAATTGAAATCGTGTTACATATTCATCCACATTATGCATCTTTTTCATTCTGCCCGGTCCACAAATTACGAACTCACCATCATTTTCTCTTAACAACTCTGCCAGATCCGTATAATAAGGAATCCCCTTCGGATATTCTGCCGTATCATAAAGCGACAGCCACTTTTTAACAAGGGGTACATCCGTCTGTTCTTCCAGTACCATTTTTTCATTTTTTATTTCATAGGTCATCCTCACCTGGTACTGTGCCTCAAATGACTCCTGAATCTGTTTCAGACATGTTTTAATCTGATTATGATTCGATGAAGCAACGGTTCTTACATCAAGCACTGCCTGTGCTGATCCGGGAATGATATTGCTTTTAAATCCTCCCTGAAAAATCGTTGTACTGATAGATGCCTTCCCCAGCAGTTTTGATTCTTCCAAACATGGGAGGGAATTTTTAATCCATTCAATGGCTTTCCAAAGATACTCGTTACCATTTTTTGCTTCCTCCGGCATCGCTCCATGCGCCTGCCGCCCTGCAATCTTAAGCAAAATCCATAACACACCTTTTTCTGCTATCACGACCTTTCCATCTGTCGGTTCACTGAGAAGTATTTCTTTCACATCATCCATCCAGCTGCATTTTGCAACCCTTTTCGCTCCCATACATCCGCTCTCTTCATCAGCAGTAAATACAAAGCGCAGTGTCTTTTTGGGTGTCTTTTTCATCTTAAGTACTGTATCAAGTACTGTCAGCATAATTGCAACACCACTCTTCATATCAGATGAACCAAGACCATATATACGGTCACCACCTTCTGTTGCATGAACCGGCTTATATTTCCACGCTGTTTCATCACCACATGGCACCGTATCAATGTGTCCTAAGAACATTACGCTCTCACTACTTTCACCCGGTATGGATACGACCAAAGAAGCACGTCCTTCACCATGATCAAAGATTTCATATTGACTTTCGTTTAATGCCATCCTTTTAATGATATATCGGACTATCATATCTTCTTTTCCCGGTGGATTCTGTGTGTCAATCTCCAGCAATTCTCTCAGAAAAATTTCTGGCTTTTTTCCTGTCACTTTACCACCTGATTTCTTTGTTTTGTTTTTACAATGCGAATTATAGCAAACAAAAACCAGCGGTACAATATACCGCCGGTACACTTCTGTTATTGAGAATCTGTCTCATCTGTACAATCTTTATATGTCATTTACAATTTTAGACTTTATTGCAAATTCTACTTCAAGCCTCTCCTCCATATTGTCAAGCGATACCCCCATGACTTCCTGTATCTTATGATAACGGTTTTTCATCGTATTATAATGGATATATAATTGCTCCGACGCCTCCCGCAAATTCCAGTTGCACTCAACAAGCATATTCAACGTATCAAACAGTTCGCCATGATTTTCAAGATCAAATTGTTCTACTCTACCCAATTTATCCTGAAAGAAATTTTTTACAGCAGGGTTTCCCTTTAACTGATCCAATAAACGGTAAAAACCAAGTTGGTTGTAAAAATAAGAAGTATTTTCCCAGCCAAGTCTGCGCCCCATAACAAGAGCAGTTTTTGCCTCACGAAAACTCCGGTATGCCATTCCTATCTCATCGGCAAGTCCACCAATTGCAAAAGACAGCGTAAATCCTTCCTTTGTATAAATTCTTTCATTAATTCCTGCTAACTGTTTCTGTATTTCTTTATGACTTTTTCCCTCGTCCCACAATAAAAATACAACCCGGTCAGTAAATGTTGTATAAATCGTTTTTTTAAACGACATCCTTACTTCTGCTGCCACCTTCCGCAAAAGCTGCCTGGAAAGTTCATTGACAGCTGCCCGGTTCGTTCCTGTCCCTTCTTTTTTTTCAAAATTCTTCTTGAAATGGTCGACATCTGCTATCATGGCACGGACATGTCCCTCAAAACTCCAGCCAAAAAGTTTTCCTCTCTCCCTAAGTTCGTCCTGATTATTAATATTATTATAGATAATATCCAGGACAAGGTTATCTCTGTACTTTCTCTCAATCTCATCATTCGAAATTTCGCGCTGTATTTCCAATTTAATAATTGTTGACGCATGTTCTATCGCAATCAGATCATATTCATTTGCCTTATATTTTGTCTCATTAACAACAAGATAACCATATGTCTTCCTTGTGACAGTTATCGGAAAACACGGATATTTACTCATATAATTTTCCATATTGATTTCCATCTCATCATTCGAACAAAAAACTCTTTGTTTGATATTATCAACAAAAGCAACTTCTTGCCCAATGAGATCACTGAGATATTCCAAAACCTTTCCTATTCCTTCCTGCCTAATTGCAATATTCGTAAAAATGCAGTGTATTTTTTCCGACTTTTTTATGATTTCCAACTGTCTGGAGTTTGCTTTTGTCAAAACCGGAGTAATAACATCAACAAATGAAAATGAAAATGGCATATACACAATGGGAAACGAAAGTTCATCCGCCTTTATGCGTACTTCATCCGGCATATCATCAATAAAACGGCCTAATTTAATGAATAGCGCTGCTGCACCATTCTTTGCTATCTTCTCAATCAATTCAAGCAGATACTCCGTATTATCTTTAAAAATATAGCCGGATGTCAAAAGGATTTCTCCTCCCTGAAGCCAGTTATAAATATCCGGTGCATCGATTACGCTGACCGATGATACTTCTCTGTTTAACCCTCGATTTCCACATATTACTCGAAATTTTTCAAATCCCTCTGTATGAAGGATCTGGTTTACTGTTAATTTCATACAAAGTCACTTCGCTTTCTCTAAAATCTCCACCCTTGGAAGATTCCATTTAAAATGGGATGCCAATATACGCACAACTATAATGCACACCATAGAGAAAAAAACTGCCCATAGTTCCGACAAAATTTTATCGAGCCACAAATACATGAGCGCACCGAAAATAGAAGCCGTTGCATAGATATGTTTGCGGAAAATATAAGGAACATTGCCTGCAAATATATCACGCAATAATCCGCCGCCTACACCGGTAATTACTCCTACAAACAAAAGTAACGCAAAATTGTCATTCCCAATCCGTTCCTGTACAAAACGGATTCCCAAAATTGTAAATGCTGCCAGGCCCATTGCATCAGATATAAACAACACCGCATTCGCCCACGAAACATTTGTCAGAATGTCATGCCGTGTCAAAAACATTGCCAAAAAAAACACAACAATAGAAACAACAATTGCTACTTTAGCCTGCGTCGGATTCTGAAAAGCAATCGGAGGAATTTCTCCCGTTACAATATCGCGGATTACCCCGCCGCCAATTGCCGTTACCATGCCAAGTACAATTACTCCAAGCAGATCCATTTGCTTTTTCATTGCCTCAATTGCTCCGGAAACAGCAAAAGCAATTGTTCCCAGTGTTTCCAGAAAGTTCATCATGAAATCCACATCTCTGCCTCCTTGTAAAATTCAGTCAGTTCTATAAAAAAAAACACCGCGGAATAGACCACGATGTCTTTTTATGATTTACATTCTACAACAGCCTTTGCTATTTGTAAAGATTATTTTTCATTATGTTATAGCATCATTACAGACTATTTTGTTTTAATTTTAAACCTTTTGCTGCATCTTCCCCTCTCACCACTCTCCCCTCTCCCTCTAAGCCAAAATAAAAACGAAAAAAAGACGGGAAGCTATATCTGCCACGCAGATATCCCGCTTCCCATCTTTTTCGTTTTTATTTTACTGCCTTAAAAGCTTCTTCCAAGTCTTCAATAATATCATCTACATTCTCTGTTCCGATTGACAGACGAATGGTATTTGGTTTGATTCCCTGGTCTAACAATTCTTCCTCATTCAACTGAGAATGTGTTGTACTTGCCGGATGAATAACTAACGATTTTACATCTGCTACATTGGCAAGCAGGGAGAACAACTCCAGATTATCAATGAAATCTTTTGCTTTCTTGTCATCGCCTTTAATCTCAAAGGTAAAGATTGAACCGCCGCCATTTGGGAAGTACTTTTTGTACAATTCCTGCTGAGAAGGATCATCGGATACAGCCGGATGATTTACCTTTTCAACTTGTGGATGATTGTTCAAATACTCTACTACTTTCAATGCATTTTCTACGTGGCGCTCAACTCTAAGGGAAAGAGTTTCAAGCCCCTGCAAAAACATAAATGCATGGAACGGAGAAAGTGTCGCACCGGTATCACGAAGCAGAATCGCACGGATTTTCGTAACGAAAGCAGCCGGTCCTACCACTTTTGTAAAGCTGATTCCGTGATAACTTGGGTTTGGCTCGGTCAAAGAAGCGAATTTGCCGCTTGCTTCCCAGTCAAACTTACCGCTGTCTACAATGACACCACCGATTGCTGCACCATGTCCACCGATGAATTTTGTTGCGGAATGAACCACGATGTCAGCACCGTATTCAATCGGGCGAACCAGATAAGGAGTAGCAAATGTATTGTCAATTGCCAGTGGAATTTTGTGAGCATGTGCAATGTCTGCCAATTTCTCAATATCCACAACATCTGAGTTCGGATTTCCTAATGTCTCAATAAATACAGCCTTTGTATTATCTTTGATTGCAGCCTCAACCTCGTCAAAGTTAAATGGATCAACAAATGTTGTTTCAATACCATACTGTACTAATGTGTGAGCCAACAAATTGTAAGTTCCACCATAAATATTTTTTGCTGCTACGATGTGGTCTCCTGCCTGTGCAAGATTCTGAATCGTATAGGAAATTGCTGCTGCACCACTCGCTACGGCAAGTGCTGCCACGCCGCCTTCAAGTGCTGCCACACGCTGTTCAAAAACATCTTCTGTAGGATTTGTCAAACGTCCGTAAATATTTCCTGCATCCGTAAGTCCAAAACGTGCTGCTGCATGTTCACTGTTGCGGAACACATAAGATGAAGTAGCGTAAATCGGAACTGCTCTTGCATCGGTAACCGGGTCCGGATTTTCCTGTCCTACATGTAACTGAAGTGTCTCAAATTTTAAATTTCTTTCTGCATAACTTTTTTTACTCATATTCTCATACCTCCATTTTCATTGTGCTCTGCACAGGTGTTATTTTCTTGTTCTGTAGTTATCATACCAAATAGGTAGGGTATTGTCTAATACAAGAAATATTTCACTAGGTATAGGAATACGCTATAACCTTTAAATCTTCTTAAAATTCAACCGCAGCGCATTTGTCACCACACAGAAACTGGACAAACTCATTGCTGCCGCTCCAAACATCGGATTTAACTGCCAGCCAAACAACGGAATCCACACACCGGCTGCCAACGGAATACCAATAATATTATAAACAAATGCCCAGAATAAATTTTCACGGATATTTTTTCTGGTTGCACGGCTTAAGCGGATTGCCGCCGGAACATCACTGAGTTTACTCTTCATCAATACAACATCCGCTGCATCCATTGCCACATCTGTTCCGGCTCCAATGGCAATTCCGATATCTGCCTGCGTAAGAGCCGGCGCATCATTAATACCATCGCCCACCATGGCAACCTTGCCGTTTTCTTTCAATTTTCGAATCACGGCCTCTTTTTCATCCGGCAGAACACCGGCAATCACTTCATCTACACCGGCTTCCCGGCCAATCGCATTTGCTGTTTTTTCATTATCTCCGGTAAGCATCACAACGCGAAGTCCCATTTTCTGCATCTGGCTGACGGCATCGGCGCTGTCTTCTTTCATCGTATCCGCCACGGCAATCATACCAAGCAGCGTGTCATCTTTGGCAAAATACAATGGTGTTTTTCCTTCTTCTGCCAATCGATTCGCCTGCCCTTTTACCGTGTCATCAATCACTGTCACCTTTTCAATCGCAGACTGATTTCCACCAAGCAGAACTTCTGTTTTACCATTTTCTTTAATCTGTCCTTTCAGACCATTTCCCGGCATAATTTCAAATTCCGAAAGTTCCGGTGCTAAAGTATCAAGTTCCTCTGCATAGGAAACAATAGCACGTGCCAGAGGATGCTCACTCTTTTTCTCCAGCGCATACGCATACGAAAGAAGTTCATTCTCGGAGTACCCGGAAAATGGAATCATATCAGTTACCTTCGGCTCACCGCGCGTAATCGTTCCGGTTTTATCCAGTGCCACGGTTGCAATTTTACCCGTCTCTTCCAAAGCTGCTGCCGTCTTAAACAAAATTCCGTGTCTGGCGCCAAGACCATTTCCTACCATAATAGCAACCGGCGTTGCCAGACCAAGGGCACACGGGCAGCTGATAACTAGAACCGAAATAGCACGTGCCAATGCATAACCAACACTTTGTCCACACAAAAACCATACAAGAAAAGTAACTACTGCAATTGAAATAACAACAGGAACAAAAACGCCCGAAACTCTATCTGCAATTTTGGCAATCGGTGCTTTCGTTGCCGCCGCATCTTTTACCATCTGGATAATCTGCGACAAAGTGGTATCTTCTCCTACTCTGATTGCCTCGCAGCGAAGAAAACCGGTCTGATTCAGCGTTGCGGCAGAAACCATTTCTCCTTCTTTTTTATCTACCGGAATACTTTCTCCGGTCAGTGCCGCCTCATTGACTGCACTGCTTCCTTCTAAAATCACGCCATCCACGGGGATATTTTCCCCCGGTTTGACAAGGAACATCTCTCCCTTTTGAACCTCTTTTACCGGCACTGAAATTTCCTTTCCATCCCGAACAACAACCGCCGTCCGGGGAGCTAACTTCATCAAGCCTTTTATCGCATCCGTTGTCTTTCCCCTAGAACGCGCCTCCAGCATTTTCCCGACAGTAATCAGCGTAAGAATCATTGCCGCCGACTCGAAGTAAAACTCATGCATATATGCCATAACTTTTGCCTCATCCATCAACCTCTGTGCCTCCGCCATCGCAAATAACGCATACACACTATAGCCAAAAGCTGCACTGGCGCCAAGCGCAACTAACGTGTCCATATTTGGCGAACGCCGCCACAAACTTTTATATCCACTGACAAAAAATCGCTGGTTAATGACCATAATCGCAATCGTCAATAACATCTGAGCAAGTCCCATCGCTACATGGTTCACACCAAGGACACCCGGCAGGGGCCATCCCCACATCATATGTCCCATGGATAAATACATCAAAAATACAAGCAAAATCAAAGAAGCAATCAATCGTTTCCTTAACTTTTTTGTCTCTGTATCTTTTAATGTATCTTCTGTCTCCGTTTCTCCGTTCTTTTTCTGTTCCATCACGTGGGCACCATATCCGGCATCAACAACTGCCTGAATAATAACGGAATCCGGCACATCCCCCTCTACACCCATGGAATTTGTCAAAAGATTTACACTGCATGAACTTACGCCCTCAACACGGCTTACCGCTTTTTCCACACGGGCACTGCATGCTGCACATGCCATGCCTGTCACTGCATACTGCTTCATGTATATTCCGCCTTTCCTGTTTTTTTATATTCTTCTTATCGAAGTACTCTACTTCCTACCGCATCAGTTTTTGCAGAGTCGCAATCAATTCATCTACGGTTTCTTCTTTTCCTGCCCGGATATCATCCGTCACACAGGTCTTAATGTGGTTTGCTAACAAAACTCGGTTAAAACTATTCAATGCTGCATTGACCGCTGCCACCTGGACTAAAATATCCGTACAGTAAACACCTCGCTCAACCATTCCTCTAATTCCGCGGATTTGTCCTTCCATACGGTTTAAACGATGGATTAAGTCTTTATACTCTTTATCTGAGCGTTCTTTGTGCCGTTCTTCACAGCACGGACACGTTTTCTTTTCTTCCATGCAATCACTCCTATCGATAATTTTCGATTCGATTATATACCCCCACTGGGTATATTACAAGTGAAATTTTTCTCATTAAGCAAAAAAAGAAGTTTAATTTGTAAGAGACTATAACACAAAGTGTTACCCGTCTCAAAACAAATTAAACTTCTTTATATTTTGAACTATCTCAGTGCGATAGCTCTTTCATCATGCACTTACAAAAATGCTCTATAATCTCTTCAGATATTCCCCGGTTCTTGTATCAATCTGGATTTTATCACCCTGATTTACGAAAATCGGAACTGCAACCTGTGCACCCGTCTCAACGGTAGCTGGTTTTGTAACGTTTGTTGCTGTATCACCTTTTACACCAGGCTCTGTCTCAGTTACTTCCAACTCAGCAAACATCGGTGGCTCAATTGCGAAAATGTTACCTTTGTAAGATACCATCTTAACATTATCATTCTCTTTTACGAATTTCATGGAATCGCCAACTGCTTCCTCTGTCAATGCAATCTGCTCATATGTTTCATTATCCATGAAGTTGTACATCTCACCATCGTTGTACAAATACTGCATTTCCTTTTTATCAATATGCGCCTGTGGATACTTCTCTGTCGGACGGAATGTCTTCTCCACAACACCGCCATCTACTACGTTTTTTAATTTGGTACGAACAAATGCAGCACCCTTACCCGGTTTTACATGCTGGAACTCAATAACCTGATATACGGTTCCATCAATCTCAATTGTCAAACCGTTTCTGAAATCTCCTGCTGATACCATAGTTTCCTCTCTTTCCGTCGCACAAAACGACAATAAATTCATATCTATTCATAATTTTAGTATATTTAGAAGCATTTTTCAAGTATTTCTTTTGCAATCTCGGTAATGATTTTCCCATCCGTGCTTACCGTCACGGTAGCGGCGTGCTCATAATACACTCTCCGCTTCTCCATCATCTGTCGTATGTAGTCCACATTCATGTTATCTTTCAACAGTGGGCGATTCGTGTTATAACGAACCCGCTCAAAAATTGTCTCCGGCTTTGCCGTGAGTAAAACAACCGTTCCGATTGCCTGTAACTTTCTCACATTCAGTTCCCGCAGTGCCATACCGCCACCACAGGAAATAATCGCCGGTTTTATCATACCTAACTCATCAATCATGGATGTTTCCAAATCACGGAAATAAGTTTCTCCTTCTTTTGCAAAAATATCCGAAATTGCACGACCTTCTTTTTCCTCAATCCACTGGTCAGTGTCGATTTCCGCGCGCAAAGCAAGCCGTGATAATTCATGTGAAATGGTTGATTTCCCAACGCCCATAAAACCAATCAAAATGATGTGGCGGTTTCCTTTGTAAATTTTGTCAAACACCTCACACATCGTTTCATAATAGACCTGTCCGGGTGCGGAAGCCTCACTTACACAGCCAAATGAAACAAACGAGCCATACAATCCGCCATACAATCTCGAAACTTTTCCAAGCTCCCCCATCGACATCGTAATCAATGGAAAATCCGGAAATTCCTCTTTCATGGCAGCGGTTGCATTTAACAGCGTATCCACATCTTCTCTTGTCTTTGGCATACAAGCTAACTTTCCGGCGTAACACCCACACTCTTTTGCCTTACAGAGTCTTTCCTTAATTTCATCCACAGACGGAGTTTTGGAAAAATCATGATAGGAGCCGATTACTTTGGTCTTAGTGTTTGAGTACTTTTGACAGAGTGCTTTTACCTCTTCTTCATCCCGCGCAGCCTCAACATCCACATAATCTGCCGTCTGCTGTTCAAGGATTTTGCGCATTGTTTCAAAATAATCAAAGCGGGAACCATTTTCTTCGCCGCCTTCTGCCACCGTGCGAATGGTGACTAACAGCTCCTTTTCATTAAGCACACGCTTTAACTCCGTTATGACATCAAGAATTTCTCTCCCATAACCGGCAAAAAAATCAATGCGCCACTCCACCATTTCCACCGGCAGTTTTGCAATCTGTTTTGCCTCGCGAATAATTCCATCACGAAGCGGAGCAACAATTGGTACACAAATTTTAGGCCTCATCCACTTCATCCTTTCTGTGCGGTCAACTCAAGCAGTTTTTTTGTCGAATGGGTAATATTTTCACATCCGTCTTCTGTAATAATCACAACGTCCTCAATCCGAACGCCGCCAATTCCCTCAATATAAATTCCAGGCTCCACCGTAATTACCATACCGGGCTTAATCACGGTTTCTTCTCTCGGTGAAAAATTTGGACTTTCATGAATTTCAAGTCCAACCGAATGTCCCAGTGCATGTCCAAAATATTTACCATAGCCGGCATCTGTTATCACATCTCTTGCCATCGCATCAATCTGGCTTCCCTTCATTCCCGGACGGATTCCTAAAAGTGCCGTCTCCTGTGCTTTTAGCACCGTATCATATATTTCACGCTGTTTCTCACTTGCACTGCCAATGACAACCGTTCTTGTCATATCCGAACAGTACCCCTGATACAAACAGCCAAAATCCATCGTTAAGAAATCGCCGTTTTCCAGCTTTTTATCCGTTGGAATTGCATGCGGCATCGCCGAATGTTCTCCCGATGCGGCAATCGTATCAAAACTAAAACCTTCCGCACCTTCTTCTTTCATGTAAAATTCCAGCCATGCGGCAACCTGTTTTTCTGTCATGCCCTCATGAATTTTGGCAATTGTCTTTGTAAAGGCGCGGTCACCGATTGCCTCTGCCTGCCGTATCCTTTCCTGCTCTTTCTCTGTCTTTATCTGACGGAACTGATTCATTTTATTTTCTAATGAAATCAGTTTTGGAGATTTTCCCTCATTTTTTTGAAGTTGTTTTTCCAATTTGTGATAAAGTGATACCGTCATCACCTCATCTTCGATGCCAAGCCTTTTCACACTCTCTTCTTCCTTTAAATGAGCCAAGAGATTTAAAAAATATCCATCGCTTGTCCATGTCTCAATTTCATAACCCGGACACTCATTTTTTGCTGCGATCACATATCTGGAATCCGTGACAACCACTTTTTGCCGGCAGGAAAAATACACATACCCCTCCCCCGTAAAGCCGGCCACAAACCGCATATTTGCCGGTGAGGTAAGAAGAATCGCATCTACCTTGGTGGATTGAAATATTTTTTCTTCCATTTCTTTTCGCATCGTTTCTGCCTCTTTTCTTCGCGTTTTTTTGCGCGATATTCATGCAAAACAATTTTCTCCAGTTTGCGCTTTAATACAATCTGGATTTCTTCCTTTTCGTTAATCGGCTTTACCAAAAAATTTTTGAGTCCGATTCGTTTAGCACCAAAAATATCCGTAAATAACTGATCGCCGACAAAAATCGTGTTTTCCGGTCTTGTATTCATCAGTTCCATCGCATAAAAATAACCTTTCTTTGCCGGCTTATGCGCGTTAAAAACCGTGTGAACACCAATTTTCTCATTAAACGAATGAACACGTTTCTTTTTATTATTGGAAATCAGACAGCACTCATATCCAATTTTTTTCAGACGGGAAAACAATCGTTTTGCCTGCTCCGTTGCCTCTTTTCCATGTTCGACAAGCGTATTGTCAATATCAAAGAGAATTCCCCGGTAACCTTCTTCATATAACTTTTCATAATCAATGGCATACGTTGACGACACCGTTGTATCCGGAAAAAAACGTTCAAACATAAGCGGGTATCCTTCCTTCCATCAAATTATTTTACAAGCGACTGCAAATGAATGATAAACTGTTCTGCCACACGGCCGGAATATCCACCATTTCTTATGCTCCATGCATTCGCCTGCATCAAAAGTTCTTCCTCTGACAAAGTAATCTCCGGATGCGCTTTGGCAAGACCAAGAATAATCGCATCGAAATCTTTTTTGCTTGGTTTGCTGAAATTGATGCTGACACCAAAACGAGCAACCAGAGAAAGTTTTTCCTGCATCGTATCCGAGCGGTGCAGTTCATCATTTGACATATCCGAGCGGTCGCTCCATGTCTCACGAATCAGGTGACGACGGTTTGATGTCGCATAAATCAGAACATTATCCGGACGTACTTCCATGCCGCCCTCAATGACCGCCTTCAAATATTTGTACTCAATCTCAAATTCCTCAAATGACAAATCATCCATGTATATAATGAATTTGTAATTGCGGTTTTTAATCGTCTCAATAATTGCGGACAAATCCTGAAACTGATGCTTGTAAACTTCAATTAACCGGAGTCCCTTTTCGTAATATTGATTCAAAATTGCCTTGATACACGTCGATTTTCCGGTTCCACTGTCACCAAAAAGAAGACAGTTATTCGCACGGCGTCCCTCGACAAATGCCTCCGTATTTTCCACAAGCTGCTTTTTCTGAAGCTCGTAACCAATCAACTCATCTAACGTCACATCCGAAGTATGAGTAATCGGTGACAACACCATTTCATCCCCCGTGTGAACAACACGAAATGCCTTATTTAATCCAAATTTTCCAACACCGTACCGTTTATAAAAGGCGGTCACAATGTCAAAGAAATCCTCACCGTTTTTCGCTTCACACAGCTGTGACGCCAAATCACGGACTTTTTCACTGACACTTTTATTATAAGTATTTTCTGCCTTTGCCATGGAATGATAATGGGTCAATGTCTCAAAGCATGCAACTCCCAATTTCTTTTCCATCGCAGAAAAATCATAATGGAATAAATGATAAAAATGCTCCATATCCTGTATTACAATTTCATTCACCGTACCATCTTTGGAAGCTCCGACCGTCTCACAGAGAATACTAAATGGATTTTCTGTTGTTGCCAGAAGATAAGCAATGTAACACTGCCATAAATTGTTATCAAATCCATACGTCGTTGACAAATCAAGGAGCCTGTACACCTCATCGTAAATCGCACGAACCAGCTCTTCTCTGCTGTAGGAATCATCGTGCTCCATCTTTTCTACTAAGCTGCCAAGTTTCATCAAAATACTGTCTTTTCCAAGCTGGCCATACATTACAAGCCCTGCTGTTTCTCGATACATCTACATCGCCTCCAAATCAATACACTGTATATTGTCCATATTTTTAGCCATAACAGACAACTCATTCGTAAATCCTTCTTTTGAAAAAAGGTAATAATAATCGGCTTCTTTGCCCGTCTGCTCAATGTCATGCAAAAGTTCTTCAAATTCTTCTGTCGTCATCGGCTCATTGCTCCATTTGCAGGTTCCCACAAGGAGTTTTCCCTCTTTTGTATTCGCAATCAGAGGAACAAAACCGGACTTTCCGTAAAGACTACCAAACCTTTCAAACTGCGCCGGCAGATGATGATACTGATTCATCAATTCCATAAATTCACGGCACACCTTCTGATAAGCTTTTCCTGCCAATTCATCCAAGCCGTTTTTAATATGAGCCTCATAAAATTCATCCGGGCTCTGCATACTAAAATCCGAAAAATTCGGATAAATTAACTGATACCAAAACTGCAAAAAGGAATCCGTAATACCATACAGCCCCTTCTGCACAGAATCCCGCTTTTCCGGCTCATAGGAAAAGATTTTTTTCGCCACATCAATCTGTATCAGATTTTTAATATAAACCGAAATTTTTGCTCTGGAAAATCCTGTTCTTGTAAACAAATAATTCAACTTTGGCTCATTTTCCGCAAGCACCGATAAGATGGTGCTGTAAAAAGGAAGTTCACGCAGGGAAGTTTTCAAAAAACGCTGTGCCTCCGTATGAAGCACTCCCTTTTTGTCCACAATCAGCCGTACAATATTTTGTTTTACACTTTCTTTTGGATTCCAGTGTTCCAAATACCCCGGCACACCGCCTAAAATTCCATAAATTAAAATACAATCTTTGGTTGTGCTTTTTGGAAAGCGGTCTACCATCTCAACGAAAGTAAACTCTTTTAACTTGATTGGCAGACTCATATATTTTGCTAATTCTCCCATATCCGAAACCATATCGTTTTCCACCCATCCGATGGCAGAACTCACGAAAAGAACCATCACCTGTCCTTTCGGAAACTCGTCAAATTTCGTAAGAAAATCTGCAAAAAAAGTCTTGTACCCTTTCTGCATTAAATCAAATTCATCCACGACAAATACAATCCGTTCTTTTTCCGCCTTTTCCTTTACCGAAAAAAGTACTTTTTCAAAATAACGATTCTGTTCTTTTTCAGACAACTCTCTCGCCTGATAATAGACATATGTTTTGTCCTGCACAAATTTTTTTACAAGCGTTGTTTTTCCAATCTGCTCCCTTCCATAGAGAACAACGATGGAATTACCGCCCTTTAAATAAGCCTGATTTAGCATTGCCAGTTCTTTTTCGCGGCCAATAAACACAACCATCACGCCCTTTCTTTTACATCTTGTCCGGTGCCTCAAATCCAAGCAAATCGATACAAGATTCCAAAACTTTTTGTACTAAGGAAAGAAGTTTGATGTAGGAAGCTTTTCTCTTCTCATCCTCTTCTAACAAAATTTTCGTCTCATGGTAAAAATGGTTAAAACTTTCCGACAACTCATAAATATACTGACAGATTTTATGTGGTGCCAATTCTTTATATGCCGTTTCCATCATATCCGCAAAGCGGCTAAGTGTCAGATACACGCCGGTCTCACTCTCATTTGCCGGAGCTAAAAGTTTCGTATCCTCATTCAGTACGCCCCCCTGCTCCTTATATTTTGCAAGGAGGGATTTAATTCTTACAATCGTATACAAAATATACGGTCCTGTATTTCCCTCAAAGGAAGCAAAACGCTCAATATCAAAAATATAATCTTTTGATGCCTGATTGGATAAATCACCATATTTCAAAGCAGCAAGACCGACTTTTGCTGAAATCTCTCTCGCTTCCTCTTCGCCATAATCACGATTTTCCATCATTTTTTTGTAAACTTCATCATTAATCTGCTCTCTGAGAGCCTGTAAGCGAAGCACACCACCATCTCTTGTCTTAAACGGTTTTCCGTCTTTTCCGTTCATGGTACCAAAACCGATGAAGTCAAGTTCTGTATCTGCTTTTGCAATCCCGGATTTTTTCGCTACACGGAATACCTGGGTAAAATGCAGCGACTGACGCTTATCCGCCAAGTAAATAATCTGATCCGGCTCAAACAGTTTTTCACGCTCCACAATCGTTGCCAAATCGGTTGTTGCATACAACGTCGCGCCATTTGACTTTACGATAATACACGGCGGTATCTCTTTTTTATCCGTTTCTTCCGTAACGTCCACAACAAGAGCACCCTCGCTCTCATAAGCAAATCCGTCCTCTTTTAATTTCGAAACCATATCCGGTATATACTCCTGCACATCGCTTTCCTTTTTCCAAAGGTCAAAATGAACATCAAGTTTATCATAGTTTTTCTTTAAATCGGCAATGGAAACATTCAAAACATGCTCCCACAATGCACGGTATCCACGATTACCATCCTGCAAAAGAGCCGTTGCTCCCTGTGCTTCCTTCAGATAGTCCTCATGCTCTTTGGAATAACCGCTGGCATACGGATAGATTTCCTCCAAATCCGAAATGGTAAATGGTGCTTCTTTCGGATATTCTCCCGTAAAGGACTCATCAAAATAAGGTAAATCCGGCTGTCTTTTCTTTAATTCCGTAATAATCAAGCCAATCTGAAGTCCCCAGTCACCTAAGTGCACATCACCAATCACCTTATTCCCCATAAAACGGCAGATTCGTTTCACACTTTCACCAATTACCGCTGAACGAAGATGTCCTACATGAAGCGGTTTTGCCACATTCGGTCCGCCGTAATCAATGACAATCGTTTTCGGTTTTTCGGGAATTTCCACGCCAAAACGCTCTTCCTTGTCCATCTGTTCTGCATTTGCCGCTAACAATTCACCACTCACAATAATATTAATAAAACCAGGATTTACTGCCTCGATTTTCTCAAAAGCTGCATCCTCTGACAATTTTTCCACCACATCATTGGCAATCTGAATCGGTGCCTTTTTGTATTCTTTGGCTGCTGCCATCGCACCGTTACACTGATACTGGCAAAGGTCCGGGCGGTTACTTACAGAAACCATCGCATACTTTTCATCGTAGCCTGCTGCCACAAAGCCCTCTGTCATTTTTTCTTTTAAACAATCAATTATTTTCTTCATCATTTCCTCCATTTTGAATAAGAAAGGCACCGAAATCCATCCGGTGCCACGATTTCCTATTCTTATTTTAATTCTAAATTTAATTTTGTCAACCATTCAAAATAATTTTCAAACGTTTTTCGACAACAATATGGGTCATTAATCCGAATTCCCGGAACTTTTGTACCAATTACAGCGAAAGCCATTGCCATCCGGTGATCCTCGTACGTCTGAATGACAACCGGATTTTCATCGGAGCACTTTGGTGTTTTTGGATGAATGATAAGACCATCCTCTGTCTCTTCACAAGAAATTCCTAATCTTGTCAGTTCATTGACGATTGCCTGCATACGATTGGATTCCTGCCTGCGGATATGTGCCACCCCATGAATTGTCGTATCTCCCTTTGCAAAAACCGCCGTAGCTGCAAGTGTCATTGTCTGATCTGAGAAATCACTCATCACCACATCCACACCATGAAGTATGCCATCTTCCGGTCCCCTTAAACAAATTCCATCCGGCTCGTCGGTAACCGTACATCCCATTTTTTCAAGAACCCGTAAGAACTTTACATCTCCCTGCGAGCTGTCAAAATGGACATGTGCTGCCTTTGCCACTCCTCCATTAATTGCCGCCATCGCATAAAAATAACATGCTGCTGACACATCCGGCTCAATCTGATATTCTCTTGCCGTATAATGCCCTGATGGCAGAATTTCATATTCATTTTCCGATTTCTGACGCATGGAAACACCAAACTCTTCCATCATTTTCATCGAAATTTTCACGTACGCTTTCGCATCGCGTTTGCCGGTTAGTACCACATCAAATCCTGTTTTTGAAAATACACCATTTAATAGGAGTGCCGATAGAAACTGACTGCTGGCATCAATATTTAACGATACCTTCTTTTTTTCGCTGCTTTCCTCTCGTCCAAGAATTTCAAATGGAAAACAATATTCATCTTCAAGAAATTGAAACTTCGCACCAAGGAACTCCAATGCTTCCAATAACGGACGCATCGGCCTCGCCTGCATCTGCTTTGACGATGTCACATGATAATGCCCTCCGGACAACGCAAGCATTGCCGTCAAAAAACGTGCCGCCGTTCCGGCACTTCCGACATACACATCCGCTGTCTGCTTAGGAATCTGCGTACCATGTCCCACAATCGTCACCTTAGCCTCTTTTTCGTTTACGTCTATCTCATAACCAAGTGTTTTTAGCGCCTCCATAAACACACGGGAGTCATCACTAAATAAAACACCTTTTAACACACTTTTTCCCTCTGACAGTGCAGCCAGCAAAAGCGCCCGGTTCGTAATACTTTTTGAGCCGGGCACTGTAACTTCGATTATTGGTTTTCCCACAAATGGTTTCATCTTATATTGATTCATCGTATCGTCCTCTCCTGCATTAAATCGCAAAACCAATATAACAAGAAAGCAGATTCAGGTCAAGCGTTTCGTAACACTTTGCCCTGCTCCATCTTGGAAACAGTATCACAGAGGGTTTCGATATCCTCTGCATTATGAGAGGAAAGCAAAATGGTTGTTCCCAGCGCTTTTTTCTCAAGCAGCAGTTTTCGCATCTGCAAAACACCCTCTGCATCCAATCCGTTAAACGGCTCATCTAAAACAAGAAGATTTGGCTCTTCCATAATAGCCTGTGCAATACCAAGACGCTGACGCATTCCAAGACTATATTTCTTTACGGAACGTCTAAGGTTCGGATTTAACCCCACCAGTTCCATCGTGTGAAGAATCTGCCCTCTGTCAATTTTCCCATTCAGCTCTGCTAAAACCTTTAAATTTTTGTACCCACTATAATGCGGAATAAATCCCGGTGTCTCAATGATAACACCTGTGTGGGGTGGAAAATCCACCTCTTTTCCTATCCTTTTATGGTCCACCCATATCGTTCCCTGCGACGGTCTGATAAATCCAAGAATACACTTCATAAGCATTGTTTTACCAGAGCCATTCCGCCCAATCAATCCATGAATTTTCCCTTTTTCAAAAGTCAGATTAATATCCGACAAAATAATCTGTTTTTTCATCGTCAAAGAAAGATTTTCTATTTCAATCATGCACTCCATTAACTGCCCCTCCTTAATCAATTTCGTGGTCAAAATTATAATTCATCTTTTTACATCTTATAAACGCCACAAATAAAATCACTGCCAATAATCCGATAAAATAATAGGCACTAAGTGACAGCGGAAAAACCATTTCTCTATAGTAGCGCGTGTAATGCACACCAAGAAGGCTATTAGCCATCGGAAATAAAAATTTAAAACGGGAACTTGTTGCACAAAAACAAATTCCAGCCGCAATCACCAAAAAACCCGTGATAACTCCTGCCTTCTTCGCCCCTAAGGTGGCAAAAAGCAACAGAATCATACTAAGCAAAAACAAATACAAAAAGACAAATAACACCCCGCAAAAAACAGCAAATGCCGGCGACATATGATAATAAATTTCCGGCGGAATGCTGACACTTCCTGTATTTTGTGCATAGTCCGGAAACGAATAGGCAAACTCCGAAACCACAGGACTCCATTTTGCAGAAAAACTTCCACCCCACAAAACAGGAATCATCATTCCCACAAACACAATGAGCAGGTAACTAAGAATGCTCATCTGTGCGTACAAAATCTGTCCAAAAAACCAATTTCCTTTCCCCGCTCTCTGCACAACAAAAAGTGTATTTCCATCAATTCTTGGATAATCTGATATAATCGCAAGAAACACTGCCGGCACAAGAAGAATCATAAAATTGGAATTTAACAGGGCAACAAATGGCTCATACACATTGATTGGTTTTCCCATCATAGCTGCATTTTGCAGCAGAGGAACCGTAATAAACTGATAGGCAAAAACAAGCGCTGCCACAATCAGAATCATGCGCGGATCCATAATAAGTTTGATATACTCCATCTTTGCTATATGCCATATTTTACTGACCGAAAATTTACCATGTTCCACGCAATAACCTCCTTTTTATCAAACAGTAACATCCTATCATAAGCACCAATGCCGCAACCGCCATCCAAACGCCTGCCGTTACCAGATATTGTTTCCATGGATAATAAAGGATGCCTGTCGTTTCCCAAATCGCTATATTCCGGTTTCGAAGAAGCAAATCATACAAATAAATCAAGATAAACGGCATGCATAAAATAATATATCGATTTTTCAATAACGCAGTGAAAAACAAAACCGGTATACACACCAAACATCCGTAAAAGAAAAACCGGATTCCCTTCCTAAGAAGAAGTGGCACAATTTGTGAAAGAATCGGCATCTTTCCCATAGAGGTAAAAATCACAAACAAAATTCCTTCATACAAAAAACGCCCAAGCACAGCAAGCAGACCACTGGACAAAACAGCCTCCGCCATACTTCCCACAATATACTTTCGTACACCAATTCTTGCCTGACGAAATAAATAATTGTTCGTCATCTTTTCATTCCAAAACACATTTAAGAATGGAAAGATAACAAGAATTGGCATAAACATCGCCATAAAAATACTGATTGGATTTGTAATCAGACTTTCAAACGTAATATCATTTTCCAGAAAAATCTGTCTCATCTGTCCCTCAAAAAACAAATCCCAAAAGGAATATTCCTTTCCGCTTTCATTGGCATAGCACACAGCCGTAAAACTTAATGCCGTAACACATAGAACACAACACCAAAACACCTTATTCTTTAAAATACGTTCTACAAAACTTTTCATCCAATTCATCGCTACCCTCTCAATAATTCCTCACATAATCAACGGTTCCCGTCTTGCAGTCGACGAGAGCAAATTCTTCCTGATTTTCTTTCTCCGAAAACAACATCAGATAACAAGGACTTGTCGTATACTTTTCTCCTGCCTCATGCTCACTCTCTTTTCCGGCATCGCTGCACATCCGGTAACAAATCGATATCTTTGAAATATGATAACCATGATAGGAAGGAAGTTCTTTGGAAACAAGTTTTAGTGCACTTTGCAGTGATAATACCGTTTTGATTTCTTTTTGCTTTTCCGCCTCGTACATTACCCCCTCGTTTGACAAAAAACTATCTGCCCCCTTACAGGAACTAACCACAATCTGGTCATCATAACAATCCGCATATTCAACCGACAAAGACTTCGTATCTGCACTCTCCATTAATTTCTTTTGAACTAATTCTTCCACCCCATGATATGTTTTGCGAAAACAAAAGCGTAAGAAAACATTTCCATCTTCACCATTTTTGTAAACATCAACTTTACTTGGCCGGCTTTTTAGTACGTTTTTCGCCACCGTTTTCTCCCACTTTTCTTCTTCCTTTTTCGCAAGTTCCACCGCCTGTTTCAGCGAAATTGTACCATCCTGCAACTGATATGTTTTATTTTCATACTTTCTATCCAGCCATACGGTTTCAAAAAGATTCTCCTCCTCTATTTCATCCGATTCTTCTGACTTCCGGTAATTGATAAATCCATTATTTCCAAGCAGCAGACGTTCTCCCGTCTCTGTATTTTCATACTCCGGTCCCGGTGGCGAACTATTCGGGTTCTTTTTATAATACTTTTTTTTGAATCTCTTTTTCGGTACATAGGATTCAAAAATTTGATTTTCTTTCTGTAATAAATCACCTGCCTGCAAAAGTTTCGCCTCATACATCTTATCCGGCACATCAAAAAAAGCACAATTTTTAATATCAAGATTTTCAAACGATGTTGACCGGATATCGGCAAGTTCCCGTCTTAATCCATCCATATTTACATACTGTAAATCATTTTTGTTTTCGCCTGCTACCTCTTCCGGGCTTTGAATGTAATCGCAGCCAACACATAAAATAATGGCTAAGATAACAAATAAAATGTGTGTGTGTTTCAATGGTATCCTCCTTTAATTTCTGGCATCTCCTGTCTGCAATCATAACACGATTTACATGACATAAAACATAAAATTCGCGAACGACCTTTTTTTCGGAGTGAACGACCACTTTTAGCCTTTTTTATACAACACATGATGTTTTTCATACCTAATCAGAGATACATGAATACTCTTTTAAATTTTCTTTATAAACTCAGGCAATGTATATCCAAGCGGTGTCATATATGAACCATCCTCTGGTATACGAATCCAAGCTATTTTAGGATTCACCTCTATTACAACAATTTTGTTCCCATTAAAATCATACATACCTATCTGATGGCTCATACCCATCTTTTTCTCAACAGGATTTTCTGCATATGAATACCAGTTTTTACAACGTATCATATCAAGAATGTTACTCATTTCTTGTTTCGTACAAGTATACTGATTCGTGTCATCCATTCTTCGAATGACAACCGATGCAACATTTGAAAGATTTGGTCTGAAAACTTTACCTATTAAACTTGGTCTGCAAACCACTCGAACTTTATAAGTTTTTCCTAAATACTTTACCTTAACCGTTGCTTTTCCTCGTTTCAACAATGTAACAACTCCCTTTTTTGAAACTCTAGCAACTTTTTTGTTTGACGATGAGTACGACACACCTTCTTTTGCTGTAAATTCAAGATTTACTCGTTTTCCTACATCACGATAAATTGTCGTTGATACACCAAAGCCAACTTTCTTTACTATATTTATCGTAATTTTTTTCTTATTTGATTTTGTTCTCAGTACAAATGAAGTCTTTCCTTTTTTCTTAGGAATTACCTTACCGTCTTTTATATTTATGTACTTTTTGTCATACTTTACGGCTTTTACCTTTTTTTTGCTAAACTGATTAAGGCTGTATACCATATCCTTCTGTACATATATCCGGAATTTTTTCGGGTGGTTGTCACCCTACCCGATTTTCCTTTCTTTTAATT
>NZ_QTVH01000023.1:0-3223 GCF_003435975.1 Clostridium sp. AF36-4
AGTACCTTGAAAACTACACATTGAAAAAGATTGAAGACATCGATTGTCAAAAGACAATCAAAGACATCAATTTTACCGATTTAAAGAATCTATTCTTTAGAACGAGAACCAAGAAGTATGATTACTTTGTAATCATGCATTCATCTCTCAAGAACCGTGCCGGTGTATTATCGCTAATGCACTGGAACAAAAGGTCAAGCGAACAAGAGCGCAGGGTGGATGCCTTGGCACTAAGAGCCGAAGAAAGACGTGATAAGCTGCGATAAGCTACGGTGAGGAGCAAATATCCATTGACCCGTAGATTTCTGAATGGGGAAACCCGGCAGGAGAAACTCCTGTCACTGTATGGTGAATACATAGCCATATAGAGGGAACCCGGTGAACTGAAACATCTAAGTAGCCGGAGGAAGAGAAAACAACAGTGATTTCCTAAGTAGCGGCGAGCGAACGGGAAAGAGCCCAAACCGGATTGCGTGCAATCCGGGGTTCGGACTGCATACGTCATTGTAAGAGGATAACAGAATGGTTTTGGGAAAGCCAGCCAGAGAGGGTGAAAGCCCCGTACGTGAAATCTGATTACAGGCAGCAGGATCCAGAGTACCACGAGACACGTGGAACCTTGTGGGAACAAGCGGGGACCACCCCGTAAGGCTAAATACTCCTTAGTGACCGATAGCGCATAGTACTGTGAAGGAAAGGTGAAAAGAACCCCGGGAGGGGAGTGAAAGAGAACCTGAAACCCTGTGTTTACAAGCTGTGGAACCACCATATGAGTGGAACCGCGTACTTTTTGTAGAACGGTCCGGCGAGTTATGGTTGCTGGCAAGGTTAAGGACGAAAAGTCCGGAGCCGAAGGGAAACCGAGTCTTAATAGGGCGCCAAGTCAGCAGACATAGACCCGAAACCGGGTGACCTACCCATGTCCAGGTTGAAGCCGCTGTAAAAGGCGGTGGAGGACCGAACGCACATCTGTTGAAAAAGGTGGCGATGAGGTGTGGGTAGCGGAGAAATTCCAATCGAACTCGGAGATAGCTGGTTCTCCCCGAAATAGCTTTAGGGCTAGCCTTGAGTTAGACATATGGAGGTAGAGCACTGAATGGCCGCGGGGGCGTCAAAGCTTACCAAAGCCTATCAAACTCCGAATGCCATGTTGCCGATGCTCAGGAGTCAGACTGCACGAGATAAGTTGGGTAGTCGAGAGGGAAACAGCCCAGACCTACAGCTAAGGTCCCAAAGTACATGTTAAGTGGAAAAGGATGTGGGACTTCGAAGACAACTAGGATGTTGGCTCAGAAGCAGCCATACATTCAAAGAGTGCGTAATAGCTCACTAGTCGAGAGGTCCTGCGCCGAAAATGTCCGGGGCTAAAACATGACACCGAAGCTTAGGAACAGAAATGTTGGTAGGGGAGCATTGCTAAAGGAACGAAGCAGTACCGAAAGGAGCTGTGGACTTTTAGGAAGAGAGAATGCCGGAATGAGTAGCGAGAGTAAGGTGAGAATCCTTACGGCCGAATATCTAAGGTTTCCAGAGTAAAGCTGATCTGCTCTGGGTAAGTCGGGACCTAAGGCGAGGACGAAAGTCGTAGTCGATGGATAACAGGTGGAGATTCCTGTACTCCGTATAAACAGAACTGTGGGGACACGGGTGGAAAGCCTGACCCGGGAATGGAAAGACCGGGACAAGCGAGGTACCTGATAAGGAGGCAAATCCCCTTATCAATGGGAAGACGTGATGTGGAGCGAACCAAAGGGTAGCGAAGCAGGTGAGCCAGCCGTCGAGAAAAGCCGCTATTGTTTTGTACGGACCCGTACCGTAAACCGACACAGGTGGATGAGGAGAGAATCCTAAGGCCGACGGGAGAAGCATTGTTAAGGAACTCGGCAAAATGACCCCGTAACTTCGGGAGAAGGGGTGCCTGAGGAATCAGGCCGCAGAGAATAGGTCCAAGCAACTGTTTAGCAAAAACACAGGTCTATGCGAAACCGAAAGGTGAAGTATATGGGCTGACGCCTGCCCGGTGCTGGAAGGTTACGAGGAGTGCTTAGAGGCTTGCCTCGAAGGTGCGAATTTAAGCCCCAGTAAACGGCGGCCGTAACTATAACGGTCCTAAGGTAGCGAAATTCCTTGTCGGGTAAGTTCCGACCCGCACGAAAGGCGTAATGATTTGGACGCTGTCTCGACAATGCACCCGGTGAAATTGAAATACCAGTGAAGATGCTGGTTACCCGCGCCAGGACGGAAAGACCCCATGGAGCTTTACTCTAGTTTGATACTGGGATTCGGTACTGCATGTACAGGATAGGTGGGAGACTGTGAATCTGTGACGCCAGTTGCAGAGGAGTCAATGTTGGGATACCACCCTTGTAGTATTGGATTTCTAACCATCAGCCGTGAACCGGCTGGGGGACAATGTCAGGCGGGGAGTTTGACTGGGGCGGTCGCCTCCGAAAGGGTATCGGAGGCGCTCAAAGGTTCCCTCAGAATGGTCGGAAACCATTCGAAGAGTGCAAAGGCAGAAGGGAGCTTGACTGCGACACCGACGGGTGGAGCAGGTAGGAAACTAGGACTTAGTGATCCGGTGGTATGAAAGTGGGATTGCCATCGCTCAACGGATAAAAGCTACCCTGGGGATAACAGGCTTATCACTCCCAAGAGTTCACATCGACGGAGTGGTTTGGCACCTCGATGTCGGCTCATCGCATCCTGGGGCTGTAGTAGGTCCCAAGGGTTGGGCTGTTCGCCCATTAAAGCGGTACGCGAGCTGGGTTCAGAACGTCGTGAGACAGTTCGGTCCCTATCCGGCGCGGGCGTAGGATATTTGAGAGGAGCTGCCCTTAGTACGAGAGGACCGGGGTGGACTGGCCTCTGGTGTACCGGTTGTATTACCAAATGCATAGCCGGGTAGCCAAGCCGGGACGGGATAAACGCTGAAGGCATCTAAGCGTGAAGCCCCCCTCAAGATAAGATATCCCTGACAATAAGTCAATAAGACCCCTTGAAGACGACGAGGTAGATAGGTCCGAGGTGGAAGTGCAGTAATGTATGGAGCTGACGGATACTAATAGGTCGAAGGCTTGACCTTGTTGGTTCAAAGAGAGAAACATCAATGTGTAGTTTTGAAGGTACTAACTTTTACCTTTCATAAATTCCTTTATGGAGTACTATTCCTCGATAGCTCAATGGTAGAGCACTCGGCTGTTAACCGAGTTGTTGTAGGTTC
>NZ_QTVH01000023.1:3233-38839 GCF_003435975.1 Clostridium sp. AF36-4
AGAGCACTCGGCTGTTAACCGAGTTGTTGTAGGTTCGAGCCCTACTCGGGGAGTTTCTGTATTTACTAAGAAGTTATACAGTCGTGTTCTTCGTGACAGGGACGCGTATTATCTGTTAGAGATAGCAGACACTGGCCCCTTGGTCAAGCGGTTAAGACATCGCCCTTTCACGGCGGTAACACGGGTTCGATTCCCGTAGGGGTCATTTCTTCATATTGCAATAGGAATTATCCTGTGATATTATATTCATAGGAAGTGGATTGCTCACATATGTATAGAATATGGCGACTTAGCCAAGTGGTAAGGCATGGGACTGCAACTCCCTGATCATCGGTTCAAATCCGTTAGTCGCCTCTTTTCAAAGACTCTGATTATTAATCGGAGTCTTTTGTAACTTTGCTTTATAGGAAAGACCGTATGCGGCGCTTTCCTAAATGGAAAAGAGCCCGCAGATATGTGGACATGACAAATAGATGGTTTGGGATTTAAAAGATGTAAAAAAATTCTTCTCTAAAATCGTCATTAAGGTCAACTTATTTAGAAAATAGTCAATGTCTGGAAGTTCCTCTTCGCTCATACGGCGAATGTCCTTGGATGTCATTTCTTCCGGGGGATTTTCGATGTATTTTTATCCTTTCTCCTCTTGGTGTCACCATACTTGCCGAACTAAATTCTTTGGTCTGTTCTAATCAGAAACTTTTGTGTTCCTTGTTTCATAAATGCTCCGCCGAGACACTTTTGGAATTATTGGAAAACAAAATGTATCTCGGGGCAACACTTGGCATTATCCAGGTTTTACATACATGGGGACAAGAATTGAATTACTATCCTTATATCCACTGTATCAATATTCTTTTAATCCCCAAAGAATTGTAAGAATAATGGTTTGTATATTTTATGAAGAAACATGGAGAAAAAGAATGTAATAACTCATGGAATGATGGCAATTATCCATATATTTAAAATACATTTTTCCATCGAATTAGGCTGTTAGTTGTAGTATAATAAAAAAAAATATTCAATAGAGGAGGATGATGATCATGTGTTATGCAAAACGTAGAAAAACCCTTTTTGTTTTTTTCCTTGTTGCTTCTCTTGTGCTTACGACCACTTTGGGCGCAGCTCCAAATCTCTCGCAGGCAAAAAAGAAAAAGCAGGGAATTACTGTAACAAATAAGATGACCAAAGGTGTTTTGGTGATTCGAGAAAAAAAGAAATTACAGTTAAAGCTAAAGTTGCGCGGAAAAAAAGTTTCACCCAAGAAGATAAAGAAGATATTCAAATTCAGGTCTTCAAACAAAAAGATTGTGACAGTGAATAAAAAGGGAAAAATTTATGCTAAGAAAGCTGGAAATGCTAAAGTGTATATAACACAAAAGGCAAAAGGCAAGAAGAAAAAGTGTAAATTAAAAGTGAAGGTTGTGGCAAAAAAGAATAAGCCCGTGGTAACTGTGACGACGGAGTCAACGAAGCAGCCAACGGTAGACCAAACAAAGCAACCAACGGCAGAGCCAACGAAACAGCCAACGGCAGATCCGGCGAAACAGCCAACGGCAGAGCCAACGAAACAGCCAACGGCAGAGCCGACGAAACAGCCAACGGCAGATCCGGCGAAACAGCCAACGGCAGAGCCGACGAAACAGCCAACGGCAGAGCCGACGAAACGGCCAACGGCAGAGCCAACGAAACGGCCAACGGCAGAGCCAACGAAACGGCCAACGGCAGAGCCAACGAAACAGCCAACGGCAGAGCCAACGGAGAAGCCAACGGCACAGCCAACGGAGAAGCCAACGGAGAAGCCAACGGAGAAGCCAACGGAGAAGCCAACGGAGAAGCCAACGGCACAGCCAACACCGTCCGCAAGTCAGGAACCGCAATTGGTGAATAGCGGAGAATGCAGTAAAATGCCATACAAAGGTATGGCTGGCTATCTGAGTGGTAAGGAATATTCAGGAGTAGCGTTGTATGCTAATGGTGACTATTGTAGCACATCTTACGAATTTGTAGGGACAAATAAAAAATACCGTATGGTGGTTAAAGGAGCATCTAGTAATTCGACAACGGCGAATGTTTCTGTATATATTGGCGGAAAGAAAGTTGGAACAGTTGGATTTACTGGAACTACGTTGTCGGAGCAGTCTTTTGAATTTAAAATGACAGATGTAACAGGAAATCAGGAAATAAAATTTTTACTTGAAACAGATAATGGATCGAATGATACCTTTGTAAATAGTTATGAACTTTATTACATTGGTGATGTGAAACCATTTCCGGATGCTCCAACACCAGCATCAATGGGAGCTGTGTATACAGAAAAATACAGAAATTTGTTTAAGGAATTAGGATATTCGGATGCAGAGATAGATGAGAAGGTCGAATCGGCCTGGCAAAAATTGTTTTATGGTAATGATGAAGAACGAATCTATTATCCGGTAGGCGAAGATATGGCTTATATTTATACAGCAGATACCGATGATGTACGTTCTGAGGGAATGTCTTATGGTATGATGATTTGCGTTCAAATGAACAAGAAGGAAGAGTTTAATCGTCTGTGGAAATGGGCAAAAACTTATATGCAGCATACAAGTGGAGAGTTTAAAGGATATTTTGCCTGGCAGATGAAAA
Source organism: Clostridium sp. AF36-4 (assembly GCF_003435975.1). Lineage (NCBI taxonomy): Bacteria > Bacillati > Bacillota > Clostridia > Eubacteriales > Clostridiaceae > Clostridium > Clostridium sp. AF36-4. Next base: position 5,859 of record NZ_QTVH01000023.1, read on the forward strand.
CGGATGGAAGCAAAATCTCGGGTACGCCGGCATCAGACGGCGAGGAATATTTTGCAACATCGTTATTGTTTGCATCAGCGCGCTGGGGAAATGGTGAAGGAATTTATAACTATAACAAAGAAGCGCAGGAAATCCTGACAACGATGCTTCATCAGGCAGATGATGGTCAAGGTGTGAATATGTTTGACAAAACACATAAAATGCCTGTATTCTGCCCAATTGGAAACGCTGCAACATATAGTGATCCATCGTATCATTTGCCGGCATTTTATGAAGTTTGGGCGATAAAGGCAGAGCAGGACAATGATTTCTGGAGCGAGGCAGCTGAAGCTAGTCGACAGCATTTTAAAGATGCAACAAATGAAAAAACCGGATTAGGTCCGGATTATTCCGAATATACAGGGGCTGCTAAGAACGAAGGAAATCATGGTGATTTCCGATTTGATGCATGGCGAATTGCAGCTAATATTGCCTGCGACTATGCATGGTGGGCGAAGGATACCTGGGCAACCACGCACGCGAATAGAATCCAGTCGTTCTTCTACGACCAGGGTGTTGATAGTTATGGAAATCAGTGGTCATTAGATGGAAAGAATCTTGGTCCTGATCATTCTCCGGGATTGGTTGCTATGAATGCAACAGCGAGTCTGGCATCTAGTGACAAAAAATCATGGTCATTCCTTGAGGATTTGTGGAACATTTCTCCAACAACAGGGAAATATCGATACTATGATGGATGTCTTTATATGATGGGATTGTTACATTGCAGTGGTAAATTCCGCGCATATTTGGGTGATACGCCGGTAGTAGACGTCGTGAATGGCAAAATATCGACAACAAATGCCGAATTTGATTTGAGTGCAGATAAGCAAGAAGATGTGACAACAAAAATTATTTTAAATGGTGTTAGAACGTTATCAGAAATTCGAAACGGGAATACAGTGTTAGAAAAAGGAAAGGACTATACCATTAGTGGTGATATAGTGTCTATTTGCAAAGAGTATCTTTCCAAACAGGCAGTAGGAGTAACGAAATTGACATTTGTCTTCGATGCGGGGAAAAATGCTGTTATGTCGATTACGATAAAGGATAGTAAGTCACCTGATGTACCGGTAGTGTCCGGGCCATTTGAAAAAATAAAGGCTAAAGACTATGTAGATTCCAAAGATGTAAAGATTGAAGATGGAAAAGTCACCTTAAACAGTACGGATTCATATATAGCGTTTGATCTTGATTTTGGAGGTGAAACCGCACAGCGTATAACTGCCTATGTGAAAGAACTAAATAATAGTGGACAGTTGTTTGTACGAAGTGGAAGTTTAACTTCTACTGTGGCAACGGTGTATGAACTAGGTAATGGTTCTTGGAAAGAGGCTAAGAATTCTGTGTGGCCTACGGTTACAGGAAAGACAAAAATTTATATACAGGCAAGTAAACCGGGAGTTCAGATTGATTGGATACAATTCGGAAAATAAGTAAAAAATTGCGAAAGGATATCATACATGCTTAACAACCGAAAAAAAACGATAGGTGTATTTGTTTGCAAGCTTCCAGAATATTTCCAGCGCACCCTGTGTGGTGCGCTGGCTGATGAAGCGGTGGCAAATGGATACAATTTGGTTGTTTTTTCGACTTTTGGTGAATACGATAACAATCATGATTATGTGGAAGGAGAAAGCAATTGTCTTTATATTCCAAATTATGACGAATTGGATGGGATTATTTTATGCCTTGATGTGTTTGATATTCCTAGCATGGTAGGAAAATTAATTGAGCAGGTAAAGGAAAAGGCGCATTGCCCTGTGATTAGCATTCGACAAAAAAGAGATGAGTTTATTAGTGTGCTCAGCGATGATAAAAAGGCTATTATGGCTATGGTTGATCATTTGGTAGATGAACATAACGCAAAGCGGATTTATTACTTGTCTGGTCCCTCTTACATGTATGATATCCGTATGAGGGAGGTCGGATTTCGCGAAAGAATGAAAAGCAGAGGTGTTGCCTTTCGTGAGGAATACATCTTTATGGGGAATTTGTGGTATAACATTGGTAAAGAAGCAGTTGATTATTTTTTTTCACTGGATGATGAAAGACCTGATGCGATTCTATGTGCCAATGATTATATGGCAATTTCTGTATGTGAGGAACTGTGCGATCGAGGATTCCGTGTACCGGAGGATATTATTGTGACGGGATTTGATGATGTTGAGGAGGCTAGAGATACATATCCAATGTTGACAACAGTTGAAGCTTGCCCAGAAAATTTTGCGAGATGTGCTATGGAAATTATTAAAAAGGCGGAACGAGGTGAAAAACTAGAAAAGCAATATTATATTTCAACGCAAAATCAGTATCGAAATTCCTGTGGATGTAAAGAAGCGGAAGAAGCGAAACAAATTTTTCGTAAACAATTTGAAAAAAATCAGCGTATGGTTCACTTGTATAAGCAGAATATGTTTATGGTTTTTCGGATGGAAGGAATACGAGATTATCAGGGCATTCCGGATTTAGTTGGAAAGTTTGTAGAAGGAAACACGGGTGTTTCAGACTTTTATATATGCCTAAATCCGGATGAGAAATATGAATTGGATGATTCTAGAAAAAGTCCATATGAGGATGAGATGGAAATGTTATTACATGCCTATTATGGAAAGAAAATGTCAATTGAAGTGCCGATGCCACAAAAACTTTTTAAAAGAAAAAATCTTTTGCCTGCCGACGAAGTGACGGACAGGCCTTGTGTTTTTTATATCAACCCGCTTCATTATCAAAAGCATTGTTTTGGTTATGCAATCATTTCGTTTTTTAATAATCGATTTTATGCGGCAGAAGATTTTTATCAATCTTTTGTGATAAACATTTGCACCGTGTTAGAAAATATTTATATACAAAATCAAATTGAACAGTTAAGCAACGATAAAATACGCCTTATTCGACGAGATTCGGTTACACATATGTATAATCCGTATGGGTTTCATGAAATGGCTACACAAATGCTACATGATGCGACAGCAGCAGGAGTTAATTGTGTCTTTTTCTATGTAAGATTAGACAATTTACAGGAAATAACAGAAATATATGGAAAAAAAGAATCAAATGAAATCCTTCTGTGTATGAAGTCTGTTTTTAAAAATTTTGAGCAGGAAAAACATGTGTTAGGACGATTAGGAGGAAGTGATTTTTGCCTATTACTAGAGGATAAAATGCAGGAAGAAATAGAAGTTCTTGCACAAAATTTTGTTAATGAAGTAAATGAAGTGAATATTTCATGGAATAAAGAATTTTTCATAGAAGTACGCTATGGATGGTTTGTTAAGGAAGTGGGAACTATTTCTAGTACAGACGAGTGCATTCGCAGTGCGAAAATGAAAATGAAAGTTGGTGCACAAATGCAGACGAGTGCTGCAAAATATGCTTTTGAGGTAATGAACGAAATTAGACAGAATTATCAAAAAGAAATTTCTGTTACATACATGGCAAAACGAATTGGTGTATCGCGTACGCACTTGTCCCATTGCTTTAAATTAATATATCAGAAGTCAATACAAGATTATATTACTTCTTATCGAATGGAAAAGGCGCAGGAACTTCTGATTCATACTCAGAAAAAGATTAAAGAGATTGCTTTTTTGGTTGGCTATAAAGATGAGTTGTACTTTTCGAAAGTATTTGCCCGTCTGTATGGTATGTCTCCCAGTAAATATCGTAAAACAATGTTGACATGAAAAAAATATGAGTAAATTGGAGATGGATAGAAAAATCAGTAGTAAGTGTTCAGGGAGTCTGTAGAGAGTTGCCGGATGGTCTGAGGCAACGACGAATGGGCTCGGGATGGCATCGAGTGATATCACAGCAGGATTATCAAGGGTCTTGTCTCTTTTCTCACAGGAGGAAGGGGCAAGATCCTTTTTAGTGCGCCTGGCGGCGCACGTCACTAATGGGTGAAAAGCCATAATCCGCCCTAGTAGTGGGAAGGATATAGCCAAGATCAAGCGTGTCCGTGAACTCCTTTGATATTACCTTCTACCCTATTACAATGGATAAAAAAAAGACTGTTGCCGAAGCAACAGCCTTTTTAGCGTTCTCATTACTTACAATTAAGCAACTTTGATTACACATTTCTGAACTGTGATAGAATCTCCTTCTTTGTATGGAGAAGTATCTTTCATGTTCGGGATGTACATCATGATTGGGTAGTGAGCACCTGTATCTTTGTCTGTGTCACCATTTACAGCATTCTTAGGAATTGTAAATGTGAAGTTAAAGGTGTAAGATTTACCTTTCTTCATAGCTTTTGTGACAAACTTGCAGTGTTTATGTGTTTTGTCTTTCTTAACTTTAGCGCTCAGTTTCTTAGCAGAAACATGAAGAGCCCATGGGTAAGCACCTGTGTCTCCACCTGAAGTATAGTTGAAGCAAACACCCATCTCAGGAAGTGTACGTTTACCGGAGTTCTTTACTTTCAAAGAAATTTTCAGTTTGCGTCCACGGTAGTCAGGAGAGATGTAAGTTTTCTCGCCCCAGAATGTTGCGTCACAAAGCCAGATACGGAATGAGTTATATTTGAACTCAGAGTAATCAGCTTTGTATGGTGGATGGTTATCCGGGTTAGTAGATTTAGCGAAGTTGTAAATTACTGTACCCTTCTTTGCGTTTTTTACAGATACTTTACATGTCTGTTTCTTTCCGCCTACAGTTGCAGTGATTGTTGCGGTACCTTTTTTGATACCAAGAACTTTGATGGACTTGCCTTTTGTTTTCTGGCAGTGAGCAATGTTATCATTGCTGGATGACCATGTTGCACTTCCACTTGCAGTCAATTTTACTTCCTTACCCTGCATAACAGAAGCTTTTTTCTTCATTGCTGCGCTAGCTGTATCATCACTTGCTACTGCAGCGGTGGTAACAGCCATAGTTGCAACTAAAGCTACAGCTACAACCTTTTTTGAAATTTTAGCGAACATTTCAAATTCCTCCTTTTTTAATATTAAAATGTTTTTTGATTTTTGTGCTAAATAGACAAAAATCAATCGCTTTGCGTGGATATATTATATCATTTTAATAGTTTAAAATCAAGAGGAAATGAAAATAATTACAGTACTATTTTTTGCCAAAAACATGACGTTTTTTTGCCTTATTTGCAGTTATTTGCGTGGCTGCAATTTCCTGCCTTGCTTTCTGGTAACTGCGAATGGTTTCATCCAGTTCACGAAAACGTTTTTCATCTGACTCTTCTTTTTCGCGAAACAGATAATCCAATTCTTTGTTGACCTGCACCGATACAGTATCAGCAATATCCGATGTAAGACTGTCAGAATTTTCCCTTATAGCATCGGAGACAATACGGGAAAGAATGGTTTTAAACTGTATCATTTTGTCATTTGGGGAAATTTCCGACTCGGAAACCGGGTAGGGAATTACCTGGCCGGATGATTTTGGTGAGAGTTTGTGTTCAATGTCTTTTAAGGAAAAACCGTCTTTCTTCATATTAATAATCTGCTCTAATTGTTTCATTTCTTTTTCTGAATAAACGCGGTGCCCCATTTCGTTTCGCGGGATATTCAAGTGAAGTTCCTCTTCCCAAAAGCGCAGAACGTGAGAGCCTACGTGAAGTTTTTTTGCCGCTTCCGAAATGGTATATTGTTTTGCTTCCATGTAGATAACCTCCTGTTTTATTTTTTTTTATTATAGCATGGGAAAAATGTCGATTGATTGGACATGCATTAAATGTAAAAAAACAGTGTGACACAGGACGACAAAAAACAAGAAGAATCGGAGCCAAAGCCCCGATTCGACAGAGAAAATGGAATTTATTCGTCGTGATATTCCAAATTTGCAAATTTTGTGTACTGGTTCAACCACTTAAGTTCGACGGTACAGGTTGGACCATTACGCTGCTTACCAATAATAATCTCGGTGATTCCCTTTTTGGTAGAAGCGTCTTTTGTGTAATATTCATCGCGGTACAAAAACATAACAACGTCGGCATCCTGCTCAATCGCTCCCGATTCACGCAAATCAGAAAGAATTGGTCGTTTGTCCTCACGTTCTTCTACTTTACGGCTGAGCTGGGAAAGCGCAATTACCGGGCAGTCCAGTTCACGTGCCAGAGATTTTAAGGAACGTGAAATATCCGAAATTTCCTGCTGGCGGGAAATGTTTTTTGAACCGCTGTTACCGGACATGAGCTGAAGGTAATCGATAATGATTAAACCGAGGCCTTTTTCCATTTTTAGTTTACGGCATTTACTTCGTAAATCATTGATGGAAATGCTGCCGGTATCATCGATATAAAGCGTTGATTCACCGAGGATAATAGAGCTCTCGGTAATCTTTGCCCATTCATCATCTTCCAGTTCGCCGATTCGGATTCTTTGGGAATCTACTTTTGAGTTCATGGCAACCAAACGCTTGGCAAGCTGCACTTTGCTCATTTCCAGACTGAAAATAGCAGTTGGAATATGATTAATCATAGCAACATTTTCGGCAATGTTCAGAGCAAAAGCAGTTTTTCCCATGGATGGGCGGGCAGCAATCAAAATTAAATCGGATGGCTGCAAGCCGGCTGTTCGATAATCCAAATCAATAAAGCCGGTCGAAATTCCGGTTACATCACTGTTGTTCTGAGCAGCTTTTTGAATACTCTCAAGTGTTTCCAGGGCAACCTCTTTAATTGGTGTAAAATTTTCAGAGGAGGCACGTCCCTGAACGAGTTCAAAAACTTTGCGTTCCGTATCATCCATCAGCTCAGCAACATTAGCGGAATCCTGATAGCATCGGTTGGCAATGTCCTCCGTTGTTCGAATCAGCGAGCGCAGTTGTGATTTCTGTTCAACAATATCTGCATAGTAGCGGACATTGGCTGATGTAGGAACGGCGGAAATGATATTACTGAGAAACTCAACACTGCAAATGTCATCGGAAGCGTTTTTCTCATGAAGTTTATCCACAAGAGTAACTAAGTCTGCCGGACGTCCTTCATGAAACAATTCCACAATAGCGGAAAACAAAATGCGGTACCTGGCATTGTAAAAATCATCTTCATTTAGTTTTTCAGAAGCGAGAACTACCGCATCCTGGTCAAGAAGCATTGAACCGATAACTGCTTCTTCTGCCTCTCCATTATGCGGCATAACTCGTTTGATTACAGTTTCATCCATGATTATTTTCCTTTAACAATTACTTTAAGTTCGGCTGTTACTTTTGGGTGCAGACGGATTGGCACATGGTAGGTTCCAATGTTTTTGATTGGCTCCTTTAACTGCATTTTTTTCTTGTCCAAATCATAGGAAAGTTGTTCTTTGGCAGCGGTAGCAATTTCTTTGGTGGATACCGAACCAAAAACGCGTCCGTCCTGACCTGCTTTAATGGCAACTTCAACGGATTTTGTCTCCAGCTCTTTGGCGAATTCCTGCGCTTTCTCCAAGTTTTCTGCAGCAACCTTTTCGTCATTTTGTTTCTGAAGTTTTAAATCATTTAAATTTTTTGAGGTTGCTTCTACGCCAAGATTTTTTTTCAAAATAAAATTTTTGGCATAGCCGTCTTTTACGGTTACAACTTCACCCTTTTTTCCAACGGATTTCACATCCTCGAGTAAAATTACTTTCATTATATGTCACCTTCTTCTTTCATTTTAGTTAAAATTTGTTTGATTTGTTCAGCGCCTTCTTCCAGTGTACAGTTCTCAAGCTGGGCACCGGCACTGGTAATGTGGCCGCCCCCACCCATTTTTTCCATGACAACCTGAACATTTAATTCATCAATGGAGCGAGCACTGATATAAACTTTACCTTCATAGGCAGTTAATACAAAAGTAGCGCGGATGCCTTTGATATCAAGAAGATCATCGGCAATTTTTGCACCAACAATGGTTGGCGATTCACAGTTATCCGCATTACAAGGAGAAATAGCAAAACAATCCATAAAAATTTCTGTATTTTGTATTGCTTCAGCTCGAATTTTGTATTCTTCAATGTCGGAACGGAACATTTTGCGAATGCGAATAATATCTGCTCCAGAACGACGCAGGAATGCAACTGCTTCAAAGGTGCGGACACCCGGTTTATTCATAAAGTTATTCGTGTCAACCATAATACCGGAATAAAGTGCATCGGCTTCTACGGCTTTTACACGGATTTCCTCACCGGCATACTGTAAAATTTCTGCTACCATCTCACTGGCTGAGGAAGCAAACGGCTCAACATAGGAGAGAGTAGGGTTTTCAAAGGATTCACCGGTCTGTCTGTGATGGTCGATAACCACTAGAGAGGAAACTATCGGAATCAAATCCGGTGCATCGGTGTAGGACGGACGGTTAACATCAACGACCACAAGTAAAACTCCGTTTCCATTTCCGATAAATTCCTTCGCATTCTCACTTGTAACAAAAGTGCCATCCGGATAATCTTTGTTGTTCTCAAATAATTTCAAAAGTGGTGCCAGTGAAGAAGTTACCTGATTTACAATGATTTTCGCTGGCTTTTCCAGAGACTGAGCAATTCGGTAAATACCAATAGCACTGCCAATTGCATCGACATCCGGCAGACGGTGTCCCATAATGACTACTTTATCAGCATTAATAATGGAATCACGCAGTGCCTGCGCCTTTACGCGGGCTTTAACGCGTGTATTTTTTTCCTGCTGAATACTTTTTCCACCATAATAGAGTAAATTGTCTTTTGTCTTAATGACAACCTGATCACCACCGCGGGCAAGTGCCAAATCAATAGCACTGCGGGCATATTCCTGACGTTTGCGGTAAGTGTTTGCCTGAATTCCGATTCCCATACTAATGGTAATGGAAGTATCATTTCCCACATTAATCGAGCGGATATCATCAAGCAGCGAGAATTTGTCTGTCTGCAATTTTGACAGATATTTATGCTGGAAGAGGAAAATGTATTTATCCTTTTCAATTTTACGCGTAATCGCATCAATGCTTAACATGTATTTATTGATTTTTCGATCAACCATCGCAGCCAATAAGGAGCGGCGTACATCGTCAACATTTGCAAGGGATTCATCGTAATTATCGATGTAGAGCAAGCCGACATTGACACGCTGGTCGTAGTTTTCACGGATATAGTGCACAATTTCGGTTTCATCATAAATGTAAATGACATACAAAGCGTCACCGATTCCCACCTGACCGGCGTTTTTATGGAGGGCATCCGGTGCCTTTTCAAGAGAAACCAATTGCGTAATTGCCTTAAAGTAAGTTTCTTCCACGTGAAAATGAAGTTCTGTTGTCTCATAATTTTCCTCAGGAAGATATTCTTTGGTGAGAGCCGGAATGGCATCGTTTATATGGTAGTTTTTTGATAATTTGTCGGAGAACTGTTTGCGGAAATTCTTGTTATCCCACACACAGACTCCGTTTGTGTCCAAAATACAAATCGGAATGTCCAATTCCGTGGCAAGTTTATTAACCGTGACGTGAAATCGCATCGAGTAATCGACTAAGTTGCGTAGTACAGCACCTCGTTTGAAAAAGTATAAGACACTGGCAATGATTAAGTAAAATAAAACGTAAATACTCATAATAATGCCGGCACGCAGGTTGGTTATATAAATATGAACATTCATTGCGATTAATAAAAGCCCTAATAAGAGCGGCCATCGCAAATAAGATTTCAAAGTCCCTTTAATTCGATTCTGACTCAACTTTTTACCTCCTCCCAGGAAATGTTTTCAAATTTCATCATATCAAGAATATTATTATATCACGGATTGTAAATGTTGACAAACCCTATTTGATAGATGTATTATGAGGGTAAAATAGAGAACAAAAGATTGAGTAAAGGAGGATACCATGTACTGTAAAAAGTGCGGAACAGAATTAAGGGAAAATGATACATTCTGCTATTATTGCGGAAATCGAATTGGATGGATGCAGCGGATGCTGTCTAGTAAGGCATTTATAGGAAGTGTGATTGCGGTTTTTGTTGTTATCATTGCAGCAGTACTTACCTATCTTATATGGACAGGGAAAATTACGATGCCGTCGTTTGATAAGGGTCAGACGACAGAGCAGAATAAGATTGTGGATTCAGGAAAATCCGGAAAGGATTCAGATAATCCGGCAGCAAAGGCAACAGCTACGCCGGCACCGACTGCTACGCCGTACGCGTTTACTCCATCGGATGTAACGAAGACGATGAAGAAAGAGATGAAACCTTTGACAGAACGGCTGAAACCATTTTTGGCATACAGCGCATCGTTTTATGCAAATGGTTCCCATAGATTTAAATTTGACACGACCTTTGTGACGACGATGGCAATTTTTAATTTGGAACATTCGGATAAGACACTGCGGTATGGTGATTCAATGTCCAAAGTGAAGAAGGAAGCTAAGAAAGAAATTAAAAAGATTTTTGGCAGCAATTACAAATACAAATTTGCGTATACGGGAACTTATCCGGGCTATGTGTACCGTCCGACCGGAAATACAATTGTGTTTAATTCCATGCGGATTCCGGGAAAAGATTATCAGATGAAAGTGAAAAAGATTACGGAGTATGAAGAGGGGAAATACCGTCTTACGGTGGAAGCATATCTGACGAATGCGGGCAGTAGTGTCAAAGGAGTATCGCAAAAATACAAAGTGTATTTGGAAAAAGACGACAGCTCCGAATTTGGGTTTGTTGTCAGCAAAATTAAATTATAAGAAAAGCACATGAAAAAAGAACTGATTCTGCGGAATCAGTTCTTTTTGGATTCTATGCAATTAGTCCAATGTATATGGCATCAAGGATACGTGACGGGCACGTTTGATTGCTACAGTCAAAGCTCTCTGATGCTTTGCACATGTACCGGTAATTCTTCTAGGAAGAATTTTACCTCTTTCAGACATATATCGTTTCAGTTTTGCAACATCTTTGTAATCAATGTAATCATGCTCTTTGTCAGAACAGAATGCACAAACTTTTTTTCTTCTACGTGGGCCTCTTCTTCTCATTGGAGAATCGCCTCTGTCTTTATTGTAAGCCATCGTTAAAACCTCCTATAAAATTCTTGTATCAAGAGCTAAGCCTAGTTAAATGGCAGTCCGTCTTCGATACCATCCGGAATGTTCATGAAGTCATCATTTGCTGCTGCGTTTGGCTGTGGAGCACCGCCACCAAAGTTTCCACCCTGGGCTGCGTTTGCATCCGCTGTGCTTTTGCGCTCTGCAAATTCGATTTCTTCAGCAATAATCTGGACACTGTATACTTTTTCACCGTTGTTGTTGGTGTAATTGTCGTTCTGAATACGACCGGTCATCAACATACGGGAACCTTTGCGGAAATATTTTTCCACAAATTCAGCCTGACGGCCAAATGCAGTACAGTTAAAAAAATCGGTATCGGTATCACCCTGACGGGCAAAACGACGATTTACTGCAATGCCAAATCTGGCAATAGCCAATGAATTTTCACCCTGGGAATAACGAATCTCAGGGTCACGGGTCAGATTACCCATTAAAATTACCTTATTCATGGAAGACTCCTCCTTATCTTATGCCTCCTGTCTTACGCATAAGTATCTGAGCACGTTGTCCATAATGCGAAGTCTCTGTTCCAATTCAGCCGGAGCACTTGGCTCAGCGTCGAACTGAATAAAGTAATAAAAGCCTTCACCCATCTTCTGAATTTCATAAGCAAGTTTTTTCTTGCCCCATTCATCGACGTTTGTAATCGTTCCGCCAAGAGAAGTGATATACTCTTTTGCCTTCTCGACGGTGGCATTTCTTACTTCGTCTTCAACTTTTGCACTAACAACTAAAGCTAATTCATACTTATTCATAGTTGCTTGCACCTCCTTTTGGTCTCTGGCTCTTCCAATCTATACACTTCATAGAGGAAGAACAAGGAATATGATTAAATATCACGGAGTTAAATTATAACACAGAGGGTAGGCAATTACAAGAAAAATTTACAAAAATCCACGAAAACTTTTCTCGACGGTTTTTCGAGGTACCATTACCTGATGACTGCATTTTGTGCAGCGTAGGCGGAAATCCATACCTACCCGTAAAATTTCCCAGCAATTTTCGCCGCAGGGATGAGGTTTCTTCATTTTAATCTTTTGTCCTACTGAAAAATCCATCGTAATCTGTCCTTTCTGTAAATTATTTGTCCTCGGATTGCTACAAAAAATATTTAATCAACATGACAATGAAAAAGCCAAGGAAGAAGAGGATGAGAAAGAGCTGGAATCCGGTGTCCGCCCGGTCAATCCATCCCTGCTTTTCTGCCTTTCGCAGTTTGTCATAGTCGACATCGCCGTTAATAATGTCTTTAATGCGGTCTTTGAAACGATATTCTTCTGACATGAAAAGCCCCCCTTGCTACTTTTTCTTGTTAATCTTTTCTAATGATATGTTGTCCTCGATGTAAACGGTGTAACTGTTTTTGGTAAAGGATACTTTCATTAAAAAGCCCGATTTAACCTGTTTTTCATTTAATTGGAAATAAGCTGAATAATTTCCTTTTTTCTCATCAAAGTCATCAATTTTGATACAGTGTTTTTCTGACTTTAAATAATTATAGTAGGTTTTGGCATCGGATATTCCTTTGTCACCGGCAACATCGGTGTAGTAGTAGGTTATCATACCATGGTCGCTTGTGGATGAAGTATCAATGGTATCCATGCTGCAGTCAGTGCCGCAGACAGTTGTGATGGATTTGATATTCATGCCAAGCATCGAATGAACTTCCGGTTTTTTGTAGCCACAACCCGTCAAGGCGAGTGTGGCTACAAGAAACAGAAGTGATAATAATTTCTTCTTCATAATATTAAGCTTTTAGTGTATCATACAGTCCTTTTACTGTAGGATAGATTTCTTTGAATTTTGCGTATTTCTTATCGTATTTAGCAGCAAGTGCAGGATCTGGTTTTTCTGTGCCGATAACTTTGACAATCTTGTCAGCAGCTTCCTGAACGGATGCATATTCGCCACAGGCAACAGCAGCTAACATGGCGCCGCCAAGACCAGGACCTTCTTCACTCTCGATAATGTTTACGTTAATGTTTAATACATTTGCCATGATTTTGCGCCACAAAGGACTCTTTGCGCCACCACCACAGATTTTTGTCTCTGTAATGTTAATGCCGAGGTCTTTTGCAATTTCATAGCAGTCACGCATAGCAAATGCAACACCTTCCAAAACAGCCTGTGTCATGTCAGCGCGTGTTGTATCCATTGACATACCAATGAAGAGTGCTCTGGCATCCGGGTTGTTATGAGGAGAACGCTCGCCCATCAGATATGGGAGATAGTAAACGTTGTTCTCGCCGAGTTTATCGTCGGTAATTGGCTCCTGCTCTTTTCCGTAGTCTTTTGTTCCAATAATTTCATCCATCCACCATTTGTTACAGGAAGCAGCACTGAGCATGCAGCCCATCAAATGGAAGTTTCCGTCTGCGTGGTCGAAAGAATGAAGAGCGTTGAAACGGTCTACGCCAAATTCTTTGCTGGAAATGAAAATGGTTCCGGAAGTACCAAGTGAGATATTACATCCACCGTCACCAACCGTTCCGGTACCAACTGCAGCAGCAGCGTTATCACCGGCGCCGGCAGCAATTTTACAATTGGTTGTAAGACCAAGGGCAGCAGCAGCTTCTTTGGTAAGAGAACCGGTTACTTCATAACTTTCAAATAATTTTGGAAGCTGTTCTTCTTTTACGTCACAGATTTCCATCATTTCCTTAGACCAGCATTTATTCTTTACGTCCAAGAGAAGCATACCGGATGCATCGGAGTAATCACAGCTGTGAACGCCTGTCATTTTGTATGCGATGTAATCTTTTGGCAGCATAATCTTTGCAATTTTAGCAAAGTTTTCCGGCTCATTTTCTTTTACCCAGAGAATTTTCGGAGCAGTAAATCCGGCAAATGCAATGTTTGCGGTATACTCAGAAAGTTTTTCTTTTCCGATTTCGTTGTTTAAGTAATCAACCTGTTTGGTTGTACGTCCGTCGTTCCAAAGAATGGCCGGGCGGATTACGTTATCATTCTCATCGAGAATAACAAGACCGTGCATCTGTCCACCGAAACTAATGCCGGCAACTTCTGAAGCATCAAAACCGTCTACCAGTTTTTTGATACCGTCTACGACAGCATCCCACCAGTCTTCCGGTTTCTGCTCAGACCATCCCGGCTGAGGGAAAGATAATGGATATTCATTTGAAACGATATTGCAGATTTTACCGTTTCCTTCCATTAAAAGCAGTTTTACTGCTGATGTTCCTAAATCAACACCAATGTAATACATAATGTACCTCCTGATTTGTTTTTTTAGTTGGATTCTTAAGAATCTCTGTATTGATAGAAAGCGACCCGCAAGCGAGTCGCTTTCTTATACTTTAAGCTATTTGATTATTAAGCGAATGGGTTCTCTGTTGGGTAACGAACACCTGCCGGCTGGTTATAACCAATTTCCTCAACCGGAACACCGATATACTTGAATACTTCGTACAATGTTTTGCCAAAGTGACCGAATGCAACAGCACCATGGTGAGGATAGTTACCTTCAATCAATACGTGGCGGTAGAAACGGCCCATCTCAGGAATTGCGAAGATACCAATTGCTCCGAAGGAACGTGTAGCAACCGGAAGAACTTCACCGTGTGCGATGTAAGCACGAATCTGTGCATCGGCTGTGCTCTGCAGACGGAAGAATGTGATATCGCCAGGGACGATGTCACCTTCCAAAGTTCCGTTTGTAACTTCGATTGGAAGTGAACGAGCCATAATCTTCTGATATTTCATCTCATGAGCAGTCAGCTTGCAAGCTGCTGTATTTCCGCAATGGAATCCCATGAATGTATCTTTTAATGTATAAGTGCCATATTTGCCCTTGATATCTTCTTCGTACAAGTCAGCAGGAACGGAGTTGTTAATGTCAAGAAGTGTTACAGCATCCTGGCTTACAACAGTTCCGATGAACTCAGAAAGTGCTCCGTAGATATCTACCTCGCAGGATACCGGAATACCCTGTGCTGTCAAACGGCTGTTTACATAGCAAGGTACGAATCCAAACTGTGTCTGGAATGCAGGCCAGCATTTGCCGGCAATTGCTACATATTTGCGGTAACCTTTGTGCTCTTCGATCCAGTCAAGAAGTGTCAACTCATACTGGGCAAGTTTTGCAAGGATTTCAGGTTTTTTGTTACCTGCACCAAGCTCTTTCTCCATGTCAGCAACCACGCCAGGAATTCTTTCGTCTCCCTCATGTTTATTGAATGCTTCGAACAAGTCAAGTTCGGAGTTCTCTTCGATTTCAACGTTCATGTTGTAAAGCTGTTTGATTGGAGCGTTACAAGCAAGGAAGTTAAGTGGACGTGGACCAAAGCTGATAATCTTTAAGTTGTTCAATGCTACGACTGCACGTGCAATCGGAACGAACTCATGAATCATGTCAGCACAATCCTCAGCAGTTCCAACCGGATACTCAGGGATGTATGCTTTTGTATTTCTCAATTTCAAGTTGTAGCTTGCATTGAGCATACCACAGTAAGCATCTCCACGGCCATCCATCAGGCTGTTGCCGGATTCCTCAGCAGCGGCACAGAACATAACCGGACCGTCAAAGTGTTTTGCCAACAAAGTCTCAGAAATTTCCGGACCGAAGTTACCTAAGTATACGCAAAGAGAATCGCAGCCGGCTTTTTTGATATCTTCCAAAGCTTCGACCATCTGAATCTCGCTTTCTACGATACATACAGGACATTCATAAATGTCATCTGCTCCATATTTTTTTGTGTAAGCTTCTACCAAAGCTTTTCTTCTGTTTACAGAAAGTGACTCAGGGAAACAGTCACGGCTTACTGCAACAATTCCGATTTTGGTTTTTGGCATGTTGTTTAAGTTCATTTTTAAAAACCATCCTTTCTTTATATAAATAGTAATCGTTTACTGTGCCTGATAAAACAAGCACTCTTGAAACAAAATCAGTACCTTCATTTTATACTATATGTGTGCAAAATGCAACAGAATTTTGCACCGGGTTAAAAGTCTACACAGTCCGGGTCGCCGTGCATTTCATTTTTGTTTAAGGCGTCAATTTTTTCGATATCTTCGACGCTTAATTCAAAATCAAAAATCTGCGAATTACTGAGGATTCGTGCTTCTTTGGTGGATTTTGGAATTGTAACGATGCCGTTTTGCACATCGTAGCGTAGAATTATCTGTGCAACATTTTTTTCGTACTTTTTGGCGAGGTTTTGCAGAACCGGGTCGTCAAAGCACGCACCACGGGCGAGAGGACTCCATGCCTCCGGTACGATATTGTGTTTCTTACAGTAGTCACGAAGTTCTTTTCTTGTCAAATAAGGGTTACATTCAAACTGGTCAACGGCCGGTGCAATGTTTGCATGGACACTTAATTCTTCTAAGTGGTGCGGTAAAAAGTTGCTTACGCCGATGGCCTTTACCAGACCTTCGTCGTGCAGCTGTTCGAGAACATGCCAGGTTTCCTCGATTTTTTCAGGAACAGGCCAGTGGATGAGATAGAGATCAACATAGTCTAAGTCCAGATTTTTTAAACCTTGTTCAAAGGATTCGCGCTGTCGGCTTTCACGTTGCATGTTGTTCCAGAGTTTGGTTGTAATAAATAAATCGTCTCGTGGAATTCCACTGCCTTTAATCCCTTCACCGACTTCTTTTTCGTTTTCGTAAAAAGCGGCGGTATCAATCAGGCGGTACCCGTGCTTAATCGCTGTGGAAACAGCAAATGTTGTTTCTTCTTTTGAGTTATAAACGCCGAGCCCGAAAATAGGCATAGTCACACCATTGTTTAGGGTTACGGTTGATTGTAAAGACTGCATAGGAAATCCTCCTGTTCTGTTTTTTGAGTAGATTCTATTATATGGAAGCGAGGGTGTCAAGAGGGGAGGGGTTTTGAGGAGCGGCAAGATAACAGAAAAGTTTGCGATTCGTGGGCACTCTCGTTTGTTGAGCTGCGTAGCAGCAGGGGCACTGAAACTACCAGTGGTCTCCGCTCCGCTTCGGTCGTTGCATAACAGAAGTCCACCGGACTTCTTGCAACTCCTGCCAACGCGCTCAAACCCACGCATCACAAATCTTTTCTGTTATCTTGCCGCAAACCCAAGATTCCCCTCTTGACACGTTGCGGAGGGTGAAGGGGGACGTTTATGAAACCTAAATATTCAAGTAAGGCAAAAGGAGTTGTTGTGGGAGTGTTCGAGGGTTAAGCAACTGTAAGAGCAAAATAAATAGAAAGAGTTGTTGTGTAAGCGTTGCGTTTTTTAGATTCCAGTGATTCAGCAGAAAACTTTTGTGACTCGTGGGTTTTGAGTACGTCGGTATGCGGCACTGGTAGTTTCAGTGCCCATACCGTTACGCACTCAATAAGTGAGAACGCCCACGAGACGCAAAACTTTTCTGCTGAATTACGGAAATAAAAAAGAATCCGCACGCTAACACTCACAACGAAATTCCACTATTGCCTAAACCCGCAAAATAGGGTAAACTAAAGAACGTATCTAAGACACGTACTTTCGAAAGGGAGGCAGATATGAGACGAGTAGCTTTTTTGACCAGTGGTGGTGACTGCCAGGCTCTGAACGCGACAATGCGCGGCGTGGCAAAAACATTGTATAATGCAGACCCGGACACACAGATTATCGGTATCCTTGAGGGGTATAAGGGTTTGATGTATGAAAAGTATGTAGAAATGAAACCGCTTGATTTTTCCGGTATTTTGACGGAAGGTGGAACGATTCTTGGGTCTTCGAGACAGCCATTTAAAAATATGAGAAAGCCGGATGCCAACGGCATGGATAAAGTGGCGGCGATGGTGAATACTTACCATAAATTAAATCTTGATTGTCTTGTGATTTTGGGAGGAAATGGTACACAGAAATCCGCCAATATGCTGCGGGAGGAAGGCTTAAATGTAGTAGGACTTCCAAAAACTATTGACAATGACATCTGGGGAACGGATATGACATTTGGTTTCCAGAGTGCCGTGGATATTGCGACTACGGCGATTGACTGTATTCACACGACAGCGTATTCGCACGGAAGAGTATTTATCGTGGAAGTTATGGGACATAAAGTTGGATGGCTTACACTTCATGCCGGGATTGCCGGGGGAGCAGATGTGATTTTGATTCCGGAAATACCATATGATATTGACGCTGTGGTACAGGCAATTCAGAAGCGCACGGATGCTGGAAAGCGTTTTTCGATTCTGGCAGTGGCAGAGGGTGCAATTAGTAAGGAGGACGCACTTCTTACGAAGAAAGAGAGAAAAGCAAAATTAAAGAATAATCCATATCCAAGTGTTTCCTATAAAATAGGAGCAGAGATTGAGGAGCGCACCGGGCAGGAAATTCGTATTACGGTGCCGGGACACACACAGCGCGGGGGAAGCCCATGTGCGTATGACCGTGTGATTGCCAGCCGCCTTGGGGCAGCAGCGGCTCAGTTGATCTTAGAAGAAAAATACGGATACATGGTTGGATTTAAAAATAGAGAAATCATTCCGATTCCGTTAGAAGAAGTAGCGGGTAAATTAAAGATGGTAGACCCGGATTCTTCCATTATCCGCGAGGCGAAAAATTTGGGCATCAGTTTTGGTGTGTAACAGAAAGAGGCAATTATGTCATATCAGGCTTTATATCGGAAATATCGTCCCAAGGACTTTTCTAGTGTCCGGGGGCAGGAACATATTGTAAAAACGCTCACAAATCAGATTCAGGCGGACCGGATTGGACATGCTTATTTGTTTTGCGGAACGAGAGGAACCGGAAAAACGACGGTTGCCAAAATTTTTGCAAAGGCAGTAAACTGTGAAAATCCGGGACCGAATGGTCCTTGTGGTGAGTGTGCAATGTGTAAGGCAATTGAGGAGCAGTCTTCCATGAACGTAGTGGAAATCGATGCGGCATCGAATAACCGTGTGGACGACATCCGGCAGGTGATTGATGAAGTGCAGTATTCACCGGCAGAGGGACGTTTCAAAGTGTATATTATTGACGAGGTGCATATGCTCTCGACAAGCGCATTTAATGCACTTTTGAAAACATTGGAAGAGCCGCCTTCCTATCTGATTTTCATTTTGGCAACGACGGAGGCACACAAGATTCCGCTTACCATTTTGTCGCGCTGCCAGCGCTATGATTTCAAACGGATCCAGGTAGAAACAATTGCTGCAAGACTGCGAGAATTATTAGAAATAGAAGGAATTGAGGCAGAAGATAAGGCGCTCACTTACATTGCCAGGCAGGCAGACGGCGCACTGCGTGATGGCTTAAGTCTTTTGGAACAGTGTATTTCCTTTTATTTCGGGCAGAAATTAACATATGAAAATGTTTTGAAAATTCTTGGTGCTGTTGACCACAGTGTATATCACCGGCTGATGGAGGCTTTGATAAAAAATCAGGTTGA
This sequence comes from Clostridium sp. AF36-4, assembly GCF_003435975.1. NCBI lineage: Bacteria > Bacillati > Bacillota > Clostridia > Eubacteriales > Clostridiaceae > Clostridium > Clostridium sp. AF36-4. The sequence continues at coordinate 25,255 of NZ_QTVH01000023.1, forward strand.
TGGCGTGATTGGTATTGTGGCTGAGATGGTTGAGCAGGGCAAGGATTTATCACAATTTGTCAATGAACTGATTTGGTATCTGCGCAATCTTTTGGTTGTGAAAACTGCGGATGAGGCAGAGCAGTTAGTGGATATGTCGGAGGAAAACAGGCAGGAACTTTCCCGTTTTGCCGAGCAGATTGAATTAGAAATTTTGTTCCGCTATATCCGCATTTTGTCGGATTTGGCAAATGATATGAAATATGCAAACAATAAGCGAGTCATGCTTGAAATGGCGATGATTCGCTTGTGTCGTCCGCAGATGCAGACGGATTACGATTCTTTGATTCAGCGGTTAAATCAGTTGGAGCAGAAGAATGAACAGTGGCAGGAGATGATGGAGTCCGGTACCTTTGTGGCAGCGCAAAGTGCAGGAGCATCTGAGAACAAAACGGTAATCAAGCCACAGAGAGAAATTCGTCCTGAAGCAGTTCCTGATGATGTAAGAGATGTGGTGGCAAACTGGAACCAGATACTTGGACGAATTGATCAGGTGTCGCGGTCTATGCTTTTAGATGTGAGAATTTCTGTATCAGAGGCAGGAAAACTGGTGCTTGCTTTTACGCAGGGAATGCCTGCCGAATATTTTAAAAAAGAGGAAAATCAGCAGGTGCTGATTGAGGCAGCCGGTCAATTGACGGGCAAAGAGATTTCGTTAGATGTGCGTTTTGTGGAAAATCGCCAGGAAATGAATGCTTTGCCGGAGCTGCGGAATATAATAAAAAATGTAGAAATTGAAATGTTGGATTGACCGACATAGAAAAAGAAAGGAAGAAGAAAAATGGCAAGAAGAGGTGGATTTCAGGGCGGAATGCCGGGAAACATGAATAATTTGATGAAACAGGCACAGAAGATGCAGCGTCAGATGGAAGTAACACAAAAAGAAATGGAAGAAAAAGAGTATGAAGCGACGGCCGGCGGCGGTGCCGTTACGGTAAAAGTTTCCGGTAAAAAAGAAGTTCTTTCCGTAAAATTGAGCGAAGAAGTTGTTGATCCGGATGATATTGAAATGTTAGAGGATTTGATTGTGGCAGCAACGAATGAGGCATTGCGCCAGCTCGAAGAAGACAGTGCAAAATCCATGGAAGCATTGACCGGCGGATTGAACCTTGGCGGAGGCTTCCCATTCTAATGAAGTATTATAGTGAGTCGATTACAAATTTAATCGAAGAATTGGCAAGTCTGCCAAACATTGGTCCAAAGTCAGCACAGCGGCTGGCACTGCATATTTTAAATCTGCCGGAAGCACGTGTGAAACATTTAGCGGACAGTATATTGACGGCAAAGCAGAAGATTTGTTTTTGCAAAGAATGTTTTAATTTGTCTGACCAGGAATTGTGTCAGGTGTGTGCGGACGAAAAAAGGGATCACCAGACGATTATGGTAGTCGAGGAACCAAGTGATTTGGCGGCTTATGAAAAAACCGGACAGTACAAGGGCGTGTACCATGTACTTCACGGTGCGGTGAATCCGATGGTTGGTGTGCAGCCGGAGAACTTAAAACTCAAAGAACTGCTGCAGCGCCTTCAACGGGAAGATATCAAAGAAGTTATCATTGCGACAAATTCCACGGTGGAAGGAGAAGCAACAGCGCTTTGGATTAGCAAATATGTCAAGCAGGCGGGGATTAAAGTAACCCGGATTGCCAGCGGAGTTCCGGTTGGCGGTGCGCTTGAATTTATTGACGAAATGACATTATTCCGCGCACTTGAGGGAAGAACGGAACTGTGAGTGCATAAGACATCGAAACAGTCCGAGACTGATGAAATCAGCAAGCTGCATGACAAGATTTAAATGCGTTGTCTGCAGCAGCATCTGGCTCCCAAATCCGGAAAGATTGACAATACCGGTGATAAAAATGTCACCTACTTCCGGAAGATTTTTATCAACACCGACGCCGGGACAGAGTGCTCCCTCACCTAACGTGATGTAGCCAACGTGCTCGACGACACCGAGGGATGCGTCAATTGCAATAATCAGTGCGTTTTTATAACAGGAATGAATGAATTGTAAGGTAGCTTCCAGATTTTTAGCATGGATGGGCTGTTCCAGCGTGCCGAAAAGATGGAGGCTGTTTTTATGTGTACTGCAAAAACGTGCTAATTTATGACCGACAATCGGACCTAAGCAGTCGCCGGTGGCGCGGTCGGAGCCGATGCAGACAAGGACGATGTCACGTGAATGGTAATTCTTTTTCTCTAATAAGTTCTGAAGTGATGTAGTAAAATTAAATAAGGAACGGCTTTCGCCGGGATTAAAATATTCTGCCATAATAAAAAACCTTTCTGTGTTGTTTGGTAAAGAACACCCATTGGCTTTGAAAACCGGGCATCCTAACAAAAGTATTTGCATATTTCCAAAAATCATGCGGAAAAAACTTCAATAAAATTTGTTCTCGGGTTCTGAATCGACAAAATCCGCTTTCCGGGCGTGATATGATAAAACCGTCGATTGAGAAAAAACAATAAAGGGAGGACAAGTCATGCAGTGGACAAGACCAAAAAGTGTTCGGCAGATTGGAGAGATTCCGGGGCGGGGAAGAATTTATATGGAAGATTATGTCATTCGTTTTGTAAAACGTCTGGCAGAGCAGAGTCATGGGATGGAAAAGGCAGCAGTGCTTTTGGGTACGAGCCTGATATGTGATGGGGAGAAAATTTACCAGATTTCAGGTGTTGTGGAAATTCATAATTTTGCAGGGCGGAGCGGTCCGAAACTTACCGATGAAGACTGGGATTACATTTATTCGGAAATGAAGGAAAATTTTACGGATTTGGAAATCGTTGGCTGGTTTTACAGTTGTCAGGGATTTTCTGTTAATCAAGCGAGTCAGCTTCTTCAGATGCATAAACTGAATTTTGAAAAACGGGATAAGGTTTTATATCTTTATGATGAGACAGACGGTGAAGATAGTTTCTTTTTGTATCGCAGCGGACAGTTGGAAAAACAAAAGGGTTACTATATTTATTATGAGAAAAATCCTGAGATGCTTCATTATATGGAGAGGGAAAATAACCGGCATGTTCATATTGTGGAGCAGGAAGATGACCGCGTGGTGAGAAATATTCGTGGTATTATGGAGGAAAAAGAAAAGTTTCGGACAAAGAAAAAACAGAAGGAAGTACATATGGGGTATGGCATAGCGGCAGTGACTGCATTGATTGTCGTGTTTGCATTTGTTGTACTGATGCAGAATCAGTCAGCACTCAATCAGGTGAAGCAGCAGTTGAATACAATCCAGACGATGAACCGGTCGCACCCGGCAAATCAGGACAAGACGATTGTAGAGACACAGAAAGCAAAGCTTACCCCGTGTCCATCAACGGTTCCACCAACACAGGGAAATACGTCGGTGCCGAGTGTTTCGCCAACGCCCGTACCTTCGGCGCCTGCGCAAAATGGCGTTGCACAATAATTCTTTTCTATGCTATAATATAAGTTACCGTAATCAGAGAAATTTTCGATTCGAGTACGAGCAAGAAGGGTAGAAAATGAAAGACTTTTTGAAAAATAAGCAGAAATGGATTGTGGGTCTGGTGATTCTGGGGCTGATGTTGGTTGCCGGTGGCTTTGGTGTGGCCTCTTATTTATATGGAAATCGGTGTTACCGTGGCTATGAAGTGAAAAACAAAGTGAACCGCAGCGACAGTAACAATGTGAATTACCGGTATCATAATGGAAATATTTTAAAATACAGCCGCAGTGGTATTAGTGAGATTAATAACGAAGGGAAAAGTTTGTGGAATGGCGGTTATGAAATGAAGCAGCCACAGGTGGACGTGTGTGGCGATTATGTGTCGGTTGCTGATGTGAGCGGGAAACAGTGTTATATTTATAACGGAAAAGATGAAGGCGTTACCGTTGAGACAAGTCTTCCGATTGTGCGCGCAAAAGTGGCACGACAGGGCGTTGTTGCGATTCTTCTGCAGGATAAGGATTCCAATGTTTTAAACATTTATAATCCGTACAGCAACGCAGAGAGTTTGTTGGTGGAAATTCCAACCAATGTTTCGGAGGAAGGATATCCGCTTGATTTTGATATTTCACCGGATGGGAAAAGTGTTGTCACTTCTTATATGATAGCAGGCAGCAGTGATTTTGAAACGAAAGTCAGCTTTTACAATTTTACGGAAGTTGGACAGGACAAAAATACATTGGTAGGCGGAAAGTCATTCGGAAACAAGATGATTGCCGATGTTGAATTTGTGTCGGATGATGAAGTGCTGGTTGCCCACGAAAAGGGGTATTCCATTTTTGGACAGATGAAACAGCCGGAAGTTGTTATGGAAAAAACATTTTCAGATTCAATTAAAAGCCTTGCTGTGGGAGATGATGCGTTAGCTTTTGTCCTGCAAAAAGAGGGAAATGCAAAAAAACAAACATTAAATTTGTATGATTTGTCCGGCAGGGAAAAAATGCAGCAGGACATTTCTTATGAATATGCAGATATGGAAATGTACGGGGATGAAATTATTTTTACGGGAAACCGTTCCTGCAATATTTTGAGAACCAATGGACACGACAAATTTGATTATCATTTTGAGCAGGAGATTGATGCGGTGTATCCGACATCAGACGGACAGGTTTATACGCTGATTGATTCATCGACGATACAGAAAATACGATTACAGACGAAATGAGAAAGGAAAAAACATGAGTACAACACTTGTGGAACTGATTGCCGCCGGAATCTTTTTGGTGTGCATACTGGATGGCATTCATAAGGGACTTTTATTAAAAGTGTTTTCGCTTTTGCGGATTATTGTGGTGCTTGCCCTTACAATGATTTTGGTGCCGGTTCTAAAACCGTTGTTTGCAGCAAATTCTGAAGTGCAAAGCGGTGCGGCGTATGTAATTGCGCTTCTTGTGGCAGTGATTGCGGTGGGGATTGTAGTCCGTGTGCTGAAATTAGTAGACCACATACCGGTGCTGAAAACCGTAAACCGGCTGGGAGGTGCCATTTTCGGTGCTTGTATCGGAATTGTTTTAATCTGGGTTTTGCTGGCAGTGATAGGAGCGTTTCAGGATGTAACGTGGTGCAGGGAGATTTCGGAGTGCGCAAAACAGAGTGAAATTCTTCGGACGATTCAGAAATTTGACCCGATGAGTTATGTATTGAAAAAAATTGATTTTCCGATGTTATTTTAATGGCAAATCAATGGAAATAACTGAAAAAAACGGCTTGACAAAGGGAAGTCCACACGATATAATGATTTAGCATGCGTTTCGTGTGGGCTTTTTTGTGTCCTCAAAAATAGGACAACTAGTTCCGCAGACCATGACAAATTAGATTACAGGAGGTGAAAATTAATGCCAACTTTTAACCAGTTAGTAAAGCAGGGTAGAAAATCGGTTGCTAAGAAATCCAATTCTCCAGCACTGCAGTCATCCTACAATTCTTTGAAGAAAAAGTCCGTTAATACGAGTTCTCCACAGAAGCGTGGTGTTTGTACTGTTGTTCGTACTGCTACTCCGAAGAAGCCTAACTCAGCACTTCGTAAGATTGCCAGAGTTCGTCTTTCCAACGGTATCGAGGTAACAAGTTATATTCCGGGTGAAGGTCACAACCTTCAGGAGCATAGCGTTGTTATGATTCGTGGTGGACGTGTTAAGGATCTTCCTGGTACCAGATACCACATTATCCGTGGTACATTGGATACCGCAGGTGTAGCTGATCGTAAGCAGGCTCGTTCTAAGTACGGTGCCAAGAAACCGAAAGCTGCAAAATAAGCTAATTTAAAAGTACCGGATTAATTTTTGCATCTTACTATATAAAAGTGAGCAAACTTTAAACTGGTGCGGACACAAGTCGTGAGTACCTGTGAATTAATTATTATTAAGGAGGGAAGTAACGTGCCACGTAAAGGACATATTCAGAAAAGAGACGTATTGGCTGATCCAGTTTACAAAAATAAGATTGTTACAAAACTGATTAACAACATTATGCTGGACGGTAAAAAGGGCGTTGCTCAGAAAATCGTATACGGTGCATTTGAGCAGGTAGCAGAGCAGACAGGTAAGGATGCTCTTGAAGTATTCGATGAAGCTATGAACAACGTAATGCCTGAACTCGAGGTCAAGGCTAGACGTATCGGTGGTTCCACTTATCAGGTTCCAATCGAGGTTCGTCCGGATCGTCGTCAGGCGCTGGCTCTTCGCTGGTTGACAACCTATTCTCGTGCGAGAGGGGAAAAGACCATGAAGGAGAGACTTGCCAATGAGATTATGGATGCTGCAAACAACACTGGCTCATCCGTAAAGAAAAAAGAAGATATGCACAAGATGGCAGAGGCAAACAAAGCCTTCGCACATTACCGCTGGTAATTCTTGTGCCACCTATTTTGGAAAAAGGAGGAACTGGCTTTGGCTGGAAGAGAATATCCACTTGAGCGTACCAGAAATATTGGTATTATGGCTCATATCGATGCCGGTAAGACAACACTTACAGAGCGTATTCTGTATTATACCGGTGTGAATTATAAAATCGGTGAGACTCATGATGGCGCTTCCACAATGGACTGGATGGAGCAGGAGCAGGAAAGAGGTATTACAATTACTTCTGCCGCTACTACCTGCCACTGGACTTTGGAAGATCATCACAAAGCTAAACCGGGTGCATTAGAGCACCGTATCAACATCATTGATACTCCTGGACACGTAGACTTTACTGTAGAGGTAGAGCGTTCACTGCGTGTACTGGATGGAGCTGTTGGTGTGTTTGATGCAAAAGCTGGTGTAGAACCTCAGTCTGAGAACGTTTGGCGTCAGGCTGACACTTACAATGTACCACGTATGGCATTCATCAACAAAATGGATAAGATGGGTGCAGACTTTTTTATGTCAGTACAGACGATTATTGATCGTTTGGGTAAAAATGCAATTCCTGTTCAGATTCCGATTGGTCAGGAAGACGATTTCGTCGGATTGGTTGATTTGTTTGAGATGGAAGCATACTACTATAAAGATGACAAGGGCGAGGATATCGAAATCACTGAGATTCCGGATGATTTGAAAGATCTTGCTCAAGAATGGCATGAAAACCTTGTTGAGAAAATCTGTGACTTGGATGATGATCTGATGATGCAGTATCTTGAAGGTGAAGAGCCATCCGTTGAAGATTTGAAGAAAGCTCTTCGTAAAGGAACAATCGCTTGTGAGGCTGTTCCGGTATACTGTGGTTCTGCTTACAAGAACAAAGGTGTACAGAAGATGTTAGATGGTGTTATCGAGTACATGCCTGCACCAACAGATATCCCTGATATCACTGGTACAGACGAAGATGGTAACGAAGTCGTTCGTAAATCTTCTGATGATGAGCCATTCGCAGCATTGGCATTTAAGATTATGACAGACCCATTTGTTGGTAAGCTGGCATTCTTCCGTGTGTATTCCGGTACATTGAACTCCGGTTCTTATGTACTCAATGCAACAAAAGGAAAGAAAGAGCGTGTCGGACGTATTTTGCAGATGCACGCAAATAAACGTAGTGAATTGGATAAAGTATATTCCGGAGATATCGCAGCAGCTGTTGGTTTCAAATTGACAACAACAGGTGATACTATCTGTGATGAGAAACATCCGGTTGTTCTGGAATCCATGGAATTCCCTGAACCGGTTATCGAGCTTGCTATCGAGCCGAAAACAAAGAACGATCAGGGTAAAATGGGTGAAGCTTTGGCAAAACTTGCTGAAGAAGATCCGACATTCCGTGCTCATACTGATCAGGAAACCGGTCAGACAATCATTGCCGGAATGGGTGAGCTTCACTTGGAAGTTATCGTAGACCGTCTGCTTCGTGAGTTCAACGTAGAAGCAAACGTAGGTGCTCCACAGGTTGCTTACAAAGAAACATTTACAAAAGAAGTCGAAATCGATTCGAAGTACGCAAAACAGTCTGGTGGTCGTGGTCAGTATGGTCACTGTCGTGTTCGTTTCACACCGATGGATCCAAACGGCGAGAACACTTACGAATTCGAGTCTACAGTCGTTGGTGGTGCTATTCCGAAGGAATACATTCCAGCTGTCGACGAAGGTATTCAGGAAGCTGCTCAGGCAGGTATCCTTGCCGGATTCCCGGTACTCGGTATTCATGCGAACTGTTATGATGGTTCTTACCATGAAGTCGATTCGAGTGAAATGGCATTCCACATCGCTGGTTCTATGGCATTCAAAGATGCTATGAAGAAAGGTGATGCAGTGCTGTTAGAGCCTATTATGAAGGTTGAAGTTACGATGCCTGAGGAATACATGGGTGACGTAATCGGAAGTCTGAACGCAAAACGTGGTCAGATTGAAGGTATGGACGATATCGGTGGTGGAAAGATTGTTCGCGCATTTGTTCCACTTGCTGAGATGTTCGGTTATTCAACAGAACTTCGTTCTACTACTCAGGGACGTGGTAACTACTCCATGTTCTTCGAGAAATACGAGAAATGTCCAAAGAACGTACAGGACAAAGTATTGGCACAGAAGAACGGATGAGAATGTTAATTCGTTAATGTAACAATTTTGGGGGGTTGCTTTTTTAGCAACTTTCCCATATAATTAAGCTATGTGTATATAGCAGATATTTCTAAATTAAAATTTAAAAAATGTTAGGAGGACGTTTAGAAATGGCTAAGGAAAAGTATGTAAGAAGTAAACCGCATTGTAACATTGGTACCATCGGTCACGTAGATCATGGTAAAACAACTTTGACAGCAGCAATCACAAAGGTACTTGCTGCAAGAGTATCCGGTAACGAAGCTACAGATTTCGAGAACATCGATAAGGCTCCAGAAGAAAGAGAACGTGGTATCACAATTTCTACTGCTCACGTTGAGTATGAGACAGAGAAGAGACATTACGCTCACGTTGACTGTCCGGGACATGCTGACTACGTTAAGAACATGATTACCGGTGCTGCTCAGATGGACGGCGCTATCCTTGTAGTAGCTGCTACTGACGGTGTTATGGCTCAGACAAAAGAGCACATCCTTTTGTCTCGTCAGGTAGGTGTACCATATATCGTTGTATTCTTGAACAAATGTGATATGGTAGACGACGAAGAGTTGATCGAACTCGTAGAGATGGAAGTAACAGAGCAGCTTGAGGAGTATGACTTCACAGATTGCCCAATCATCAAAGGTTCCGCTCTTGGCGCTTTGGAAGATCCAAACGGCAAATGGGGCGATGCTATCATGGAATTGATGAACACAATCGACGAGTATATTCCAGATCCAGAGCGTGACACAGATAAGCCATTCGTAATGCCTGTAGAGGACGTATTCTCTATCACAGGTCGTGGTACTGTTGCTACTGGTCGTGTAGAGGCTGGTACTCTTCACTTGAATGATGAAGTAGAAATCGTTGGTATCAAAGAAGAAACTCAGAAATCCGTTGTAACCGGTATCGAGATGTTCCACAAAGAGTTGGATGAAGCTCAGGCTGGTGATAACGCTGGTGTACTTCTTCGTGGTATCCAGAAGACAGACATCGAAAGAGGACAGGTTCTTTGTCAGCCGGGAACTCTTACATGTCATACAAAATTCACAGCTCAGGTTTACGTTTTGACTAAGGACGAGGGTGGACGTCATACTCCATTCTTCAACAACTATCGTCCACAGTTCTACTTCCGTACAACTGACGTAACAGGTGTTGTTCAACTTCCAGAAGGAACTGAAATGTGCATGCCTGGTGATAACGTAGAAATGACAATCGAATTGATTCACCCAATCGCTATGAGCCAGGGTCTTACATTCGCTATCCGCGAAGGTGGACGTACAGTAGGTTCAGGCCGTGTTGCTACAATCATCGAGTAATTTATAATTTAAAATTTTATATTTTAGATTGTATTCCGCAATCCTTGAGAAATCAGGGGTTGCGGTTTTTTGTATAAAAACTTTTTTAATAATGCATTTTTGGGAAAAGAATGGTAAACTGTTGTTTAATGGGCTTGCATGCTTGCAGAATAGCTCAACTATTTTTATGATTTGAAAAGAGGCAGAAGATGAATAACAAAACAACCAGAAACAGTTTCCTATTATTGGTAACGGCAGCCGTCTGGGGAGCTGCATTTGTGGCTCAGACAGTTGGTGGACAGACAATCGGAGTATATTCGTTTAATTGTGTCCGGTGCATTATCGGGGTACTGGTATTGATACCTGTCATGAAATTTTTAGATAAAAAAGATCTGTCACCAAGAAAACCAAAGACAAAGGAAGATTATAAACTGCTGATAAAAGGTGGAATCTGTTGTGGTGTGGCACTTTGTATTTCTACAAACCTGCAGCAGGTTGGAATTTTGATGGGAGCAAGTGCGGGAAAAGCAGGTTTCCTTACAGCGGTATATATTTTACTGGTGCCGATTCTCGGACTATTTTTACATAAGAAATGTGGGATAATATCTGGTTTGCAGTGGATATGCAGCATTCCATCTCAGGTATTAAGGCATGGGCGCAGGCCTTTTTATCATGTTCGGCATGGATTCCGATTTTGTATGCAGGAATTTTGTCCTATGGTGTGGGATATACGTTACAGATCATTGGACAAAATGGGCTTAATCCTACTGTGGCATCCTTAATTATGAGTTTAGAAGCTGTATTTTCAGCAGTATTTGGCTGGTTGATTCTTGGACAGAAGCTGAATGCAAAAGAGATGCTGGGCTGTTGTCTGATTTTTGCAGCAATCATTTTAGCGCAGCTGCCGGTACAGCGAAAAGCAAAATTAGCAGATGAAGTCATGGGGAGAACAGGAGTGAGTAAAAAATCGAAATATTTTTGGAAAAAGATTTTGATTTTAACATGGATGTTCAGTTTATTTCTTGGCATACTGGCAGGACCATGTGCGGTAGATGCAAAGAACCAAAAAGAGAAAAAAGAATATGGCGTATTTTTAAGCATTGATTCGTCTCAGATAAAAAAGTTATACGGATATAGGCTGGTGGTCATTGATGCACAGTATTTTTCTGCAAAAGATATCCGTACCCTGCACAAAAAAGGCGTAAAAGTATATACCTACTTAAATGTCGGTTCCATCGAGAATTTTCGCTATTATTATAAGAAATATGAATATCTTACAATCGGAAATTATGAGAACTGGGAAGAAGAAAAGTGGGTAGATGTTTCGAATAAGGACTGGCAGAAGTTTATGGGAAAACTGTCGAAGAAGCTGCTGAAAAAGGGGGTGGATGGTTTCTTTATTGACAACTGCGATGTCTACGATTATGCAAAGACAAAGAAAAATTTTAAAGGACTGGCCAAAATACTGAAAAATATCAAACGTCTTGGAAAAGGTGTCATGATCAATGGCGGAGATGTTTTTGTGACAAAGTACAGAAAAACATACGGATCGGCGAAAGATATCATGACTGCCGTTAATCAGGAATCTGTGTGGAGCAGTATTCGGTTTGAAACGAGCACGTTTGGAAAACAGCCAAAAGATGTACGCAAATATTTTTCCGATTATGTTCAAAAATGTAAAAAAGATAGAATGGAAGTCTATCTTTTAGAATACACGAAAGATAAAAAAACTGATCAGAAAAATTAAACAGTATTGCAGAAAAAATAAGTTTCACTATTATATATCGGATTCAATTGAATTGGATTAATAAACAAGTATCATTCATGATTTAATGGGAGGAGTTTGAAAATGGAACAAAAAGAAATAACAAAAACGAGGCTGATTATTTATGTGCTGATGGCTTACGGACTGACCTATCTGATGGGAATTCTGATGTGGTATGGCAGTACAAAGGGTTATGACCTTACGGTATTTCCGACAGCATAGATGATGTATCCGGCAGCGGGCGTGATCGTACTTGGTGTTGTATGGGGATTGTGGCATATCCCAGATGATCTGTTTTATTATACACAGACATCAGGAATACAGATGATTTTCGTACAGCAGATCACCTGTATTTCGCTTGGAATTTTTTTTGCGTATGCCTATATGAAAACGCAGAATATCTGGGTGCCGGTATGTCTGCATTATCTGAATAATAACCTGATACCGATCATCTCGGGAACACTTTCCGCAGATGTTCTGGAAAATCAGAATGTAAGCTGGAGGGATCTTCCGGTTGCAGTGGTGTTAAATGGATTGTGTTTTGGATTTTTCCTGCTTGCAGATGTATTTAAAAAGAAGGAAATTGAAAAAGAAAATTCGTGAATAAAAGCGCATGTAACGTAAAAACGAAAAGGTTTACGGTGCATGCGCTTTATTTATGACAATAGAATTCTGTGCTGTATATTTAATTGTTTTTCCATCTATGCATATTTCTATATCTCCCAGTGGCGTGGTCATTCAATTCTCCCATATCTAACATTTAAGGTATTTATCTTCTGCTACTTTAATTACTAGCGAATCGTATCTTCGCCTTTTAATTGTTTTTTATTTGCATACATGGCTGCATCTGCAATAGAACATATATGTTCAAAATCCTCGTCTGCATCCGGCGTGGCAAAACCAATGGCGCAGCAATAAAGAGTCTTAGAAAGCTCCCTCCGCATATGATCGATCAGAGCAGGAACATCATCTTTTGAAACCCGTGAACATAAGATCATAAACTCATCACCACCGGTTCGATACAGGTGGCATCCCCTCGGCAGTATATTTTGAATGCACGCTACAATCGTACACAAAGCCGTATCCCCGGCCGCATGGCCATTCTCGTCATTGAGCCTCTTCAGATCATTTAAATCAATGGAAATTACCGCTGTCAGACATTTGCTCTCCATTAAATGATCGGCATCCAGATAAAAATACCGACGGTTGAGCGCACGCGTAAGTGGATCCCGCTTGAACTGCTGTGTCGTCAAATACATATAATAAAATGCAATACTCACAGCTCCCGTGGTATTGATGAGTCCGTCATAACGGAAAAATGCCTCCAGAATGACAGCTATCGTGTTCGTCACCGCAATGAAAATTGCGATCAGCGATTCGTATGTATGCTCCGTCTTATATAACTTATTAGTCAGGATAACCAACAGAATTAAATAAAAACCGGAGGCAGCAAATGCCGAATATCCAAGTGGCCCCCGCACAAATTCATTCTTATCCGAGTAGGAAAAACAAACACCTGAAAATAACGCAGTGGGAGCGATCAACGTATTCAGAATTCCCGGAAGCGCAATAAATTTCTTAAACTTTTGTGACACTCTGTTACCACAGGAAAGAATGATCACAAAGCATATATTGATTGGTCTAAGCGCATATCCAATAATAGATACTGCCACACGCAGCGTTGTCGGATACGGAAGTGTCGCACACCAGTATTCTATACTGTCAACGATAACCAGACACAGTACTGAGCTTATCGCAATGGAAAACAACCGAATTACCTTTCTCTGAAATACAGGATTTACATTGACGAAAATCAGCATAAAAAAGGATATTAAGATCGTCGCAAAATTCAACTGTAAAAAATAATGAAACATAAACTTTTCCCCTTTTTATCTGTAAATATACAAATTGTACATTATTATAACACAGAAAAGGGAGAATGTCTATATAACTTGAGTTTCCGCAGTTTTATACACAAGTGCGTCATTTTCCATATGCAGTT
>NZ_QTVH01000024.1:0-38656 GCF_003435975.1 Clostridium sp. AF36-4
TGAAAGTTGTTTATAACTGCATATGGAAAATGACGCACTTGTGTATAAAACTGTGGAAACTCAAGTACAAATGTACGCTTGTTTTTTTGAAAATTCAGGCGTATAATAATACGGTATGAATAACAGACATAGTATTTAGCTACGCTCTGAAATGGAGGTTATGATGAAAGTATTAGTTATTAACTGCGGAAGTTCTTCACTGAAATATCAGTTGATTGACTCCGTGACAGAGGTTGCATTGGCAGTGGGCCTTTGCGAAAGAATTGGAATTGACGGACGTTTGAACCATACGCCAAATGGTGGAGAAAAAGTTGTGATTGAGCAGGCTATGCCGGACCACGAAGTAGCAATCCGCATGGTATTGGATGCTTTGACGAATGAAAATTATGGTGTCATCAAAAACTTAGATGAAATTGACGCCATTGGTCATCGTTTGGTACATGGTGGTGAGAAATTTACAAAATCCGTTATTATAGATGACGAAGTAATTGCCGGTGTTGAAGAATGCAGTCCTTTGGCACCATTACATAATCCGGCAAACTTAATCGGTGTCCGCGCTTGTCAGGCAATTATGCCGGGCGTGCCAAACATCGGTGTATTTGATACTGCCTTTCATCAGACTATGGAACCGGTTGCTTATATGTACGGTCTTCCATATGAGTATTATGAAAAATATAAAGTACGTCGTTACGGCTTCCACGGAACAAGCCACAGCTTTGTTTCCAAACGTGCGATTCAGATGTTGAACCTGGACCCGGATAATTCTAAAATTATTGTCTGCCACCTTGGCAACGGCTCCAGTATTTCCGCTGTAAAGAACGGAAAAGTTGTAGATACCAGTATGGGTATGACACCAATGGAAGGTCTTGTTATGGGAACCCGTTGCGGTGATATGGACCCGACTATCGTTGAGTATCTTGCACACAGCCTGAATAAATCCTTAGAGGAAGTTATGGTTATCTTAAATAAAAAATCCGGTGTGCTCGGTATTTCCGGCGTATCCAGTGATTTCCGTGATTTGGACAAGGCTTCTAACGAAGGAAATGAAAGAGCAAAACTTGCCGTTGAAGTATTCAGTTACCGCACAGCAAAATATATTGGTTCTTATATCGCAGCCATGAATGGTGTAGATGCTATCGTATTTACTGCAGGTCTTGGCGAGAATAACATCGTTGTACGTGAGCAGGTTTTGAATCACTTTGGTTATATGGGAATCACATTGGATAAAGAAGCAAACCAGATTCGCGGTGAGGAGAAGATTATTTCCACACCGGATTCTAAGGTTACCGTTGCTGTCATTCCGACAAATGAGGAATTGGCAATTGCTCATGAAACGGTTGCTCTTTTGAAATAAGTTTTTTGCAAAATATAATTGGAAAATTCGACTATTTTTTCTAAAAAACTGTTGACAAGACTAAGTCAAGCAAGTATAATGGAAAAAGTGTTTGAGTAATTCAGAGGAGGTGTAATCGACATGAGTATCTGTCCTAAGAATAAATCTTCGAAAGCGAGAAGAGATAAGCGTAGAGCAAACTGGAAGATGACTGCTCCAACTTTGGTAAAATGCAGTAAATGTGGCGCTTTGATGGTACCACATCGTGTTTGCAAAAATTGCGGAAGCTACAATAAAAAAGAGATTATCTCTACTACAGCAGAATAATTGTGACGGCCTAGCCGCCGTGTACAGATAAAATAAAGACGAGAGGAGAAACCGATTGGTTTCTTATCTCGTCTTTATTTTTGTATATATTTTTTCTATCTTGTCAACCCTAACTCAAAAAGCAAAGGAGACGATTTTTTTGAGTTACCAGATTTTAATGGACAGCTGCGGCGATTTATCGGAAGGAATGAGAAATAATGAGCATCTGCGGATGATTCCTCTGCAAATCCAAGTGGGGCAGAAAGAGTGGCCGGACGATGGACATATCAATAAACAGGAGTTGTTTGATGAAATTTTAGAGACGGATGTGCTGCCAAAATCGGCGTGTCCGGCACCGGATGCTTATTTGCAGAGGTTCGATAAAAATGCAGACCGTATTTATGTGATAACGGTTTCTTCAGCTCTTTCCGGTTCTTATAACAGCGCGAGCCTGGCGAGAAAACTTTGGCGGGAGGAGAACAAAGGAAAAAAAGGGCAGAAAATTTATATTATTGACAGCAAAAGTGCATCCGCGGGGCAGACATTACTGGCAGGAGCATTGATGCGTTGGGAAAATAAAGGGTATTCCGAAGATGAAATTCGTAAGCGGATCAAGAAACTTCGCAGGGATATGATGACGAAATTTGTGCTAAATGATTTGACGATGTTAGAGCGAAGCGGAAGATTAAATGGTCTTCAGGCAAAGCTTGCGGACGCTTTTCATATCTGTCCGATTTTGGCATCGACCGATGAAGGAACCATTTGCCAGACCGGTCAGGCGAGAGGTATGAAACGTGCGTTGTCTGCGATGGTGCGTGCAATTGGAAATGAAAATAAAGAAAAAAAGATTTCGCATATTGTAATTTCACACTGTGGGCAGGAGGCAGGAGCATATGAAGTAAAGAAAAAATTAAATAAGATACTCCCGGATTGTCAGATTCACATTGTTGAGACGGGAGGGATTGCAAGTGTTTATGCAGGAATTGGCGGTATTATTCTGGCATATGCATAAATCCATTAATGAGGCGGCAGACGGAATCAGTTGCTAGTTCCGTATTTTCTTCCCATGGTATAAAAACTTTCTTGTCTTTTCGGGTGAGCGAAAAAACAGGAGAATCCCAGTCGGTGCCAGCCGGTAGCGGAAGAAATCTGCCGTCTTTTTTGATGTAGCAGTTAGCGGCAGTTGCTTTCTGACGGTAGGCAGGTTCGACAAAACAGCCAACGCTTTTATGTACCGCCATATCTTCCTTTGGCAGATAATAATAATTTTTATAGTCGGCAAAAAAGTGGTACAGCGTACCTTCCCAAAGCGGCACCTCGATAGAAAGGGATTTCCTTTCAAAAGAAAAGGAGATATCACCTTTTTGAAAGGAAAGATTTGCCGGCACTTTTTTCTCTAAGGTGTCGGTAAATAGAACGCTGTGTTCCGTTGTCTGTACACTCGGGCATATCGGTTTATACGTTGTGTAGGCAAGGAGAAGTGCACATACAATGGTACCAATCAAATCATCTTCATTATGAAAGAGCAGTCTGTTCTTTTTTTCTAAGGATTCCGGATTATGAAAAAATTTCTCATGCATAAATTCCGTGTAAAGTGTGATACATTCTTTTCCGCTTAAAAGTTCATGTCTGGTAAAACCGGCAAGACGCTCCATTGTAATCAATTTTTGATTGGGAACCGGGAAATATTTTTTGATGTGTTTGACTGCCCGGTAAAGGTCAAGTGTCTGCTTTCCGGCAAACGGAGACGGCATATGATTTGTGCGGTATTTCTTTTCCAAATAAGGGATGTCAAAGGTTGCACCATTATAATGCGCAATCCATTCGTACTTTTCTGAAAACTCAGAAAATGCCTGCAAAAGACGTACTTCACTCACATAATCGTCGGCAAACCACTGGTTTAGAACCCACTTATTATTTTCAAAGGTAATTGTGCCAATCAGATAAAGAGACGAAACAGCAGCAGAAAGTCCGGTAGTTTCAATATCAAAAAAGCAGATGTTTTCTGCCGGAGCCGGTAAGATAGACGCTGCATTGTTTAGTTGTTCTTCATAGGAAGTAAGTAACTTTGCTGTGTGTTCCATGGTTAATCCCTTCTTGTTTTTTTGCTGTAGTTCGTAAAAATCTGAACTTATCATAGCAAGAAATGAAAGGATTTGCAATGTTTGTAAAGCTGCTTGATAAATATTAGCGGATGAAAAGAGGCGGCTATAGTATGACTTAGCCCAATTACCAAGTTTTATACAATTAGTTTATGCCATATGTTTGCTATCAATTCCTTTGGATTCCAGTAATTCCGTAGAAAAACTTTGTGACGAGTGGGTTTTGAGTACGTCGGTATGTGGCACTGGTAGTTTCAGTGCCCATCCCGCTACGCACTCAACAAACGGGAGTGCCCACGAGACGCAAAGCTTTTCTACGGAATTACGGAAAACAAAAAAGTGACACAAACAACATCCTGCAATGTTTGCGAATTACCACCGTATGTGGTATACTGTATTTATTTGAAATTTGATGGAAAAGGATGGAGAATGATATGGAGGCACAGAGAGAAAAACGTCCATTAAAACATCTTCAGGGATTAAAAGGACGAGTTCAAAATAGTTTGAGCGGCTTTTTGAGAGCTTGCATTGTGGCGGTTTTGGTTGCGTTTCAGTTCGCAATTCTGATTGTACTGCCATTTTTACTGCGCCAGTATGCTTCATTATTTTATTTAGTAATGGAGTTGTTTGGTGTGTTCACCATTCTGGCACTTACGAATGACAGCCGCAGCATGTCCTATAAATATGGATGGCTGTGCATTACAATTTTACTTCCGGTATCCGGAAATATTATGTTTGCTCTTTGGGGAAAAGTAGGCAAAAAAAACAAATTAAATCGTCGTATAAAATCGACGATTCAAAGTGTAGACAGACACTTAGAATGGCATCCCGAAGTGTCTGATGAATTTCGGAAAAAACATCCGGTTTCATCCCGTATGTCGCGTTATATGGAAGCTAATGGTGCACCGATTTCAAAAAATAATGAGGCAAGATATTATGATATGGGAGAAAATGCGTTTGAAGATTTGTTTGCTGATTTGGAGCGGGCAAAAAAATATGTTTTTATTGAATTTTTTATTGTGGCTGAAGGCGCAATTTGGGATAAGATGCATGATATTTTGAAACGTAAAATTGAAGAAGGAGTTGAAGTTAAATTTCTATATGACGATTTTGGGGCACTGCTTCGCACAAGTACGGATTTTGCACAGAAACTGCGGGCAGAAGGCTTTGAAGTAGAAGTATTTAATCCGATTCATAAGTATACCAGTAAGTTGTTTATGAACTTCCGTGACCACCAGAAAATTCTTGTCATTGATGGTGAGGTGGCATATACGGGCGGTTTTAATATTGCGGATGAATATGCAAATTTAGTAGACCGTTTTGGCATATGGAAAGATGAAGGAGTACGGTTAAAAGGTGATGTTGTCTGGAGTATGGTAGTTACTTTTCTCGAACTGTGGGCAGTCTGCTCTAAAAATGAGGCGATTGATTATGAGCGGTACCGGGCAGAAAAAACATCGATTCAGTCGGATATGTACTGCCATGTACTGCGTGACGGTCCGGCATTAGATACCCGCTCTTTTGTCGGCAGCATGTATAAACAGATGATACATTATGCCGGTGAAAAAATGTATGTAATGACACCGTATCTGATTTTGGAAGAAGCGATGATTGAGACGCTTTTGGAAGCCGTGCGCCGTGGTGTGGATGTGCGGATTATCACGCCTCATATTCCGGATAAAAAACATATTAAATACATGACAGAATATAACTATGGGATCCTTTTGAAAAATGGAATTCGTATTTACGAATATGAGCCGGGATTCATTCATTCCAAAGTAGTTATGAATGAACATTGTGCGATTGTCGGAACCATCAATATGGATTACCGGAGCTTTTACTTACATTATGAGAATGGTGTCTGGATTTATGATGAAGAATTCAGGCAGGCGGTGGAAAACGATTTTATAAATACATTTGCGCAAAGTATTGAGATTACCTATGAGGACTGGAAAAACAGACCATTAAAGATGAAAATTATTCAGCCGATTTTACATGTGTTTGACGCACTTGTATAATGCATCCGGCATAAGGGAGGAACTATGATAGCATTTGTGAAAGGGATTTTGGACTCCGTGAGTGAGGACAAAATTGTTGTGGAAAATCAGAATATCGGATTTGAAATTTTAGTGCCGGGTTCGGTTGTTTCTGAATTGCCGCAGGTAGGAAATACAGTTAAGATTTATACCTATACATATGTGCGCGAAGATGCGTTGCAGCTCTATGGTTTTTTGACGAAAGACAGTATGGACATGTTTAAACTGCTGATTACAGTAAATGGTATTGGTCCGAAGGCGGCACTTGGTATTTTGACTGCCATGGACACCGATGCGCTCCGTCTTGCGATTCTTTCGGATGATGCAAAAACGATTGCGAAAGCACCGGGAATCGGACCAAAAACTGCGAGCAAACTGATTCTTGAGTTAAAGGATAAATGTCATTTGGAAGATGTCTTTGGCGGCGTGGAAGAATCTTTTGCTACAGAAAATGTATCGGCCGGAGCAGATGCGAAGAAAGATGCGATTGAGGCGCTGGTTGCCCTTGGTTATTCCGCATCAGAGGCTGCCGGTGCGGTACGCAAACTTCAAGTTACGGAAGAAATGTCTGTGGAAGATATTTTGAAATTGAGCTTAAAAAATCTGTAAAGGAATGAGAGTAAGTAATGGAAAAGCGAGTGATTTCTACTGACCTGATGGAAGAAGATTATAAAATTGAAAATAGTCTTCGGCCAAAATTTTTGAAAGACTATATTGGTCAGAGTAAAGCAAAAGAAAATTTAAAGATTTATATTGAGGCGGCGAAGCAGAGAAACGAATCGCTTGACCATGTACTGTTATATGGGCCGCCGGGATTAGGGAAAACCACATTGGCAGGAATTATTGCGAATGAGATGGATGTAAATTTAAAGATTACATCGGGACCTGCAATTGAAAAACCGGGTGAAATGGCATCCATTTTAAATAATCTCTCGGATGGTGATTTACTGTTTGTGGATGAGATTCACAGACTTAACAGACAGGTGGAGGAAGTGCTCTATCCGGCGATGGAAGATTATGTCATTGATATTGTGATTGGAAAGGGAGCCTCGGCGAGAAGTATCCGTCTGGATTTGCCGAAGTTTACACTTGTGGGTGCAACAACGCGCGCCGGTATGCTGACAGCACCGCTTCGTGACCGTTTTGGAGTAGTCCATCGTTTGGAGTTTTATACGGTAGATGAATTAACCGAAATCGTTCTTCGTTCAGCGCAGGTTTTCCATGTGGCGATTGATAGGGAGGGAGCCAGAGAAATTGCAAGACGTTCACGCGGAACGCCACGTTTAGCTAACCGCCTGTTAAAGAGGGTGCGCGATTTTGCCGAAGTAAAATACGACGGAAACATTACACTTTCGGTGGCAAATTTTGCATTGGATTTGCTGGAAGTGGATAAATATGGACTGGATAACACCGATCGGAGCCTTTTACTGGCGCTGATTGAGACATTTCATGGAGGACCGGTTGGACTGGATACGTTAGCTGCATGCATTGGTGAGGACAGTGGGACGATTGAAGATGTCTATGAACCGTTTTTGATTCAGAATGGGTTTTTAGCAAGGACGCCTAGAGGACGTATTGTGACAGAAAAAACATATCATCATTTGGGGTTGTCATTTGACGAATAATGTTTTTTTATGTATAATTATTAGGAAATTGAGCAGGTGAGGTGCATAGATGAAAAAGAAAAATGATGTAGAAGTTTTAATTGATGGCAGAAAATATACACTTTGTGGATTTGAAAGCCCGGAATACATTCAGAAAATTGCCTCTTACATTAATCGTAAATTGGCAGAATTTCATAAACAGGAGGGATATGCAAGACTGGATTTGGATTTGCGTAATACCCTGCTTGCGATTAATATTGCCGACGATTATTACAAAGAGAAGAAAAAGGCAAGCGAATACCGCACCGAGACTCAGTTAAAAGACAAAATGGTGTTAGACATGAAGCACGAGATTATTGAGTTACAGGATACCATTAAGAAACTTGAAAAAGAACGCAATGAGTTTCGTGATTCAGTTGAAAAATTAGAGAAAAAACAGGTTGAATTAGAAACTAGATTGAAACAAAAAAGATAGAAAAAGGACTGCTGAAAATGCAGTCCTTCTTTACAAGATAGAGGGAGAAAGGAATCGAATGAGTAATGTAGAAATTCTTGCACCGGCAGGCTCACTGGATGGCTTATATGCTTCATTTCAAATGGGGGCAGATGCGGTCTATGTGGGAACCAGCCGCTTTGGTGCCCGTGCTTTTGCTAAAAATCCGAGTGTCGATGAACTGAAAGAGGCACTTGTGTATGCGCATATGCACGATAAAAAAATATATCTGACGGTCAACACGCTGCTCTCGGACAGGGAGCTGGAAAATGATTTGTTCCCATTGATTGCTCCGTTGTATGAGGCGGGACTTGATGCCTGTATCGTACAGGATTTAGGCGTGTTGTCTTTTTTACATGAAAATTTTCCACAGATGGATTTGCACGCCAGCACGCAGATGACGATTTTATCCGGAGATGAAGCAGAGTTATACAGAAACTATGGTGTTACAAGATTTGTTCCTGCCAGAGAATGTACCATTGAGGAAATTCGTGCGATGAGAGCACAGACCGATTTGGAAATAGAAGTGTTTGTGCATGGTGCGCTCTGCTATTGTTATTCCGGGCAGTGCTTGATGAGTGAGGAAATTGGAGACCGCAGCGGAAACCGGGGAATGTGTGCGCAGCCGTGCAGACTTCCATTTACGAGTGCATATGGAAACGGACATTTATTCAGCACAAAAGATATGTGTACGCTTATGCATATTCCCGAACTTGTGGATGCCGGAATCGATTCTTTTAAAATTGAAGGGCGCATGAAAAAGAAGGAGTACAGTGCGTATTTGTCCTCGCTATACCGCCATTATGTCGATGTTTATGAGAGTGAGGGGAAGGAAACTTTTCAGGCATTGGTTCAGAATAAAGAAAGCAGGCTGTGGAAAGATATCAGGCGGAGTAAAGACATTTATAACCGCGGCGGATTTTGTGCCGGATACCTTTTTGAGACAGATAAGAAAAATATTATGTATCCGAAAAAAAACGGGCATTTTGGTACGTGTGTTGGTACTGTTTTGAAAGCGTCCAAAGGACAGGCGGTATTCCGTGTAAAAGAAGCCCTGCATTATCAGGATATTTTAGAATTTCGCTTGGAAGATGATACAAAAGCATACGAGTATACGGTAAAAAATGAAGCAGCACCCGGTGATGTTGTGACGTGCAATGTAAAAAGGGGCAGTACGATATTTAAGGGACAGAAAGTTTATCGTACAAAAAATGCGGCACTGTTGTCATGGATTGATGAAAAAATCGAAACTATTGATGACAAAATTTCTTTGAAAGGGAAAATGACTGCGAAAATCGGCAAACCGATTGTTCTGAAACTGCAGGGACTTTCGCATGAAGTTACAGTGTTTGGTGAACCATTACAAAGAGCCGTGAATCGTCCTGTGACAAAAGACGAAATTGAAAAGCGCATTCGGAAAATGGGAAATACGAATTATAGACTCACGGACTTTTCCATTACTTTAGAGGAGGATTCCTTTGTGCCAATGGGAGAAATCGCCAAATTAAAACGAGAGGCATTAGCAGCTTTTGAGAGAGAGGCGGTGTCCGGACGGAGTGTGGGAGAGCAAAAACCGCATAAAAAGAAAGAACTGTTTGTCTGGCAAAATGCCTCCATTCTAAAAGTTTCTACGATGGAGCAGTTAAGGACAGCAGTTGAGACGGATGAAAACGATGTATGGATTGAACTTCCGGTAGCTTTATTTGCAAAAGAAGAGGATGAGGTAATCAAACTTCTTCAAAATCGTCCGGTAATTCTTTCATTCCCACGGATTATGAAAGCGGGAGTGGAAGAAAAGTGGAGGACATTGATAAACAGGCTGTTTGTCGGTGCGGTTGTGATTAACAGCCACCGTGCGCTGCTTGTGGCAAAAAAGAGATTTAAAGATTGCCCATGGATTGCTGCCGAAACATTTTACCATGAAAATGAGCGCGCAAAAGAAGTGCTTGCAGAATTTGGTATCTGCCAGGCAATTAAGCGTGGCTATGGGCGCAAAGAAGTAATGGTGACGAAGGGATGCTTAAAGCGGACGCTTGACAGGTGCGATGGAAAAAAAGAGAGAATTTTAGTATCCGGTGGCAAAGGGGACAAATTCTATGTGGTAAATAATTGTGATTTTTGCTACAATACGATATATACAAAAAACGGCGAGAAAAAGCCGGAATTTGATAAGCCGGCATGGCACCATTTTACATGGGAGACAGCCGATGAAATGAGAAAGGTTTTGAAAACATGGAACTTATTATAGCAGAACTTTCACGATATATAATCGTTATTTTATTTGCTCTGTATACCTTCTACAGTTACCGCGCGTTTATCGGACGGGCGGCAGGAAATAATGAGGGAGTATTCCGGGCACAGCGTGTGCTTATCGTGATGCTTCATTTGGTTTGCAGTGCAGTTATTTTAGTAGAAGAAAAAGAAATTAAATATGTGGTTTTGTGGGCACTTGAGTTATTCTTTTTTCTGTTTTTTACGAAAATCTATCAGGTGTTTTACAAGGGAATGTCAAAACTAATCTGGAATAACATGATGATTTGCATGATGATTGGATTTATTATGCTTGGCAGACTTTCCTATGACTATGCAATCAGACAGCTTGTGATGGCATCGCTTGCTTTGGGAGTGTGTCTTTTAGTGCCGTTGTTTATTGAGCGGTTTACGATTTGGGAAAAAATCGGCTGGCAGTATGCGCTTGCCGGTGTCCTGCTGTTACTTTTGGTGTTTGTAATCGGTGTGGAAAAATACGGCGCAAGAAACTGGATTTCGATTGGCGGATTTGAATTGCAGCCGTCTGAATTTGTAAAAATTATTTATGTGTTTTTCATCGCTTCTCTTTTGGCAAAGCGGACAGATTTTAAGAGTGTTGCCGTGATCAGTATTGCGGCGGCAGTACATGTGGGAATCCTTGTGTTAGAGAAGGATTTGGGTGCAGCACTGATTTATTTTGTAACATATCTTATGATGCTGTATGTGGCAACGATGAAATTGCGCTATCTTGCGGCAGGTTTTTTTGCAGGGACGGCGGCATCCGTTGTGGCGTATCAGTTATTTGCACATGTGCGTGTGCGTGTGGCGGCGTGGCAGGACCCTTGGTCGAACATGAATCAGGGCGGCTATCAGATTTGCCAGAGTTTGTTTGCAATCGGAACCGGAGGATTGTTTGGCATGGGACTTGGACAGGGCATGCCAAAGAGTGTGCCGGTTGTGGAAAGTGATTTTATTTTTTCTGCGATTGCAGAGGAAATGGGGGTCATTTTCTGTATCTTTTTGATTTTGATTTACATTAGTTCCTTTATTATGTTTGTCAATATCGCTTTAAAAATGAAAAAGAATTTTTATAAATTGTGTGCATTCGGATTGAGTGTGGTTTTGATTTTTCAGGTGTTTTTGAGTATCGGTGGAGTAACCAAATTTATTCCGTCAACCGGTGTGACGCTGCCGTTAATCAGTTACGGCGGCAGTTCCATTATAACGACGATTGTGATTTTTAGTATTATTCAGGGAATGTATGTGAGAAACCGAAGAGAGGAGGTCACGACAAATGAAGAACAAGCAGCAATTAATCGAAAATCCGGAAAAAGGCAGTAAACGCCAGAACCGGGAAATGGCGGTTGTGACCTATCTTGTGATGACAATCTTTTTTATTCTTGCCGGATATATGGTTTATTTTATCATTCATGATTCAGATCAGGTGTTAAACAATTCGGCAAATAAACGTCAGGAACTTTTAGCCAAGCGTGTGACGAAAGGTAAAATTTTATCGGACAAAGGAAAAGTGCTGGCAAAGACAGTTACGGATTCTTCAGGAAACGAAACGAGAAAGTATCCGTATGGCAGCTTGTTTGCGCATGTTGTCGGACGTTCTTCGCACGGGAAAACCGGGTTGGAGGCATCAGAAAGTTATACGATGCTGACCTCCGGACTGAATCCGTTTCTTAGTACGATTAATGAATTAAAGGGTAAAAAAAATCCGGGAAACAATGTAGTTACCACATTGAATGTCGGGCTTTCCAAAGCGGCGAGTAATGCACTTGGTTCAAAGCGTGGAGCGGTTGTTGTGATGGACCCGGAAACCGGGAAAATACTGGCGATGGTGAGTAAACCATCATACGACCCCAATCAATTGACGGACGCCAAATGGAACAAACTGACATCGGATTCTGGGGAGCAGTCGGCGCTTTATAATCGGGCAACACAAGGGTTGTACCCGCCGGGTTCTACTTTTAAATTGTATACAGCGTTTGAATTTATGAGAGAACAGGATAATTATTCAAAATTTCATTATACCTGTACCGGAAAAATTGGAACAGGAAGTGAACAGATTAAGTGCTATGGTGGTGAAGTGCACGGAAAAGTGGATTTGGAAAAGGCATTTGCCGAATCTTGTAATGCAGCATTTTGCTCCATCGGAGATGGTTTGAACCGGAATTCGTGGCGCAAGTTATGTGAATCCTTTTATTACAATAAAAGCATTCCGCTTGAAAAAATGGAGCAGAAATCGTCCCGTTTTACGATTGATAACAAGACGGCGCAGGGCGATGTAAGACAGGCGTCAATCGGACAGGGACAGACACTGGTTACGCCGCTGCAAAATATTTTACTTGTCTGTGCATCAGTCAATGGCGGTGAATTGATGCAGCCATATGTGGTTGACCGGATTGAGGATGCAAACGGAAATACGGTTTCTGAAAATACACCGAAATCACTCGGGAAGAAAATGTCAGAAAAAGAGGCAAAACAATTAAAGAAATTAATGAGGGGAACCGTAAAAGGTGGAACGGCGACGTCTTTATACTATGGAACGCCATATAAGGCAGGTGGAAAGACGGGTTCTGCGGAGTTCCAAAACGGTTCGACGGATTCTCATGCGTGGTTTGTCGGCTACGCGGAAAAAAATGGTAAAAAGCTTTGCGTCAGCGTAGTTGTAGAGGCTGCGGGAACCGGAAGTGCCTATGCTGTTCCGATTGCTAAAAAGGTGTTTGACGCTTATTGGTAGAATGGGGTATACTAAGAAAAAAACACGTGTACAGAGGAACGTGATTTCCACGCAGGAGGGATTGCAATGATAGAAGCAACAAGCTGTGGCGGAGTAGTAATTTTCCGGGGTAAGATATTATTGTTGTATAAAAATGTGAAACACAAATATGAAGGCTGGGTTCTTCCGAAAGGAACAGTTGAGCAGGGAGAAAGTTTTCCGGAGACGGCATTACGTGAAGTAAAGGAGGAGGCAAGTGCGCTGTGCCGGATTGTTGATTATGTTGACCGAAGCCACTACACATTTGAAGTGCCGGAGGGGACGGTATCCAAAGATGTTCATTGGTTTTTAATGCAGTCGGATAGTTTCTATTCAAAACCACAAAGGGAGGAATATTTTCAGGATTCGGGGTATTATAAATACCATGAGGCATATCATTTGCTGAAGTTTGCCAATGAACGCAAAATTTTGGAACATGCGTATGCTAAGTACCAATTACTCCGTAAAAATCAGATGTGGGGCAGACCAAGAAGATAGTGAAAAGGGGTGTTACTTATGCTTGATAAGGTAATGATGGAGCGAAAAGAAGTTCGCAAAGACTATGATGAGAGACTGGCACATTTAGAAATTCGTATGGGAGAACTGCAGCGGCAGTGCCGGAGTATGGGGATTCCGATTGTTATTGTGTTTGAGGGGTTTTCTGCGTCCGGAAAAGGAACAATGATTGGACGGATGATTCGTCCTCTTGACCCAAGAGGTTTTCAGGTTTTTACGATGGAAAAGGAAACGAAAGAGGATAAAAGGCATCCATATTTATGGCGTTATGCGACGAAAATGCCGGCAAAAGGAAGAATTCATATTTTTGATCACAGCTGGTATCAGGGGTTCCCGGATATTTTACAGGCGGACGAAATCTGTCGGTACGAAAAGCAGTTTACCGACGATGGAGTTGTTTTGATTAAGTTTTTTCTTGCTATTACAAAAAAGGAGCAGAAAAAACGGTTAAACCATTTGGCAGGCAGTGAGGACACGAGCTGGCGTGTCAAAGAAAAAGACTGGAAAAATAATGAGAATTATGACAAATATTTCTCACAATTTGATACTATGCTGGTACAGACCGATACGGCAAATGCGCCGTGGACAATTGTCGAGGCAATGGACAAAAAATTTGCAGTAGATAAAATTTTAACGACAATTGTAAACCGGCTGGAGCAGGCGGTCGAGAAGAATCAGAAAAAAGGAAATCCGGAA
The DNA here is from genome assembly GCF_003435975.1 of Clostridium sp. AF36-4. Lineage (NCBI taxonomy): Bacteria > Bacillati > Bacillota > Clostridia > Eubacteriales > Clostridiaceae > Clostridium > Clostridium sp. AF36-4. Next base: position 14,104 of record NZ_QTVH01000024.1, read on the forward strand.
ACGGATTCTAAAAGTGAGGATACAGATGCATATCTGCAAAACAGTGTGTTAAAAGGTGTGGATTTGACGCTTTCTTTGACGCCTGAGGAATATAAGAAAAAGAAAAAAGATTTGCAAAAGCGGATGGAGAAACTTCACAATCAGATGTATTTGCAGCGTGTGCCTGTGGTGCTAGCATTCGAAGGCTGGGATGCCGGTGGAAAAGGCGGTGCCATTAAGCGCATTACCCAGTGTATGGATGCGCGTGGTTATGAAGTGGTGCCAATTGCTTCGCCAAATGATATTGAAAAAGCACATCATTATTTGTGGCGGTTCTGGAATCATTTTCCAAAGGACGGACACATGGCAATTTTTGACCGCACCTGGTATGGGAGAGTGTTAGTTGAGCGTGTGGAAGGTTTTGCCACGGAGGAAGAATGGAAACGTGCTTATCAGGAAATTAATGATATGGAAGCCCATTTGGTAAAATCCGGTACAATTGTTTTGAAATTCTGGATGCACATCGACAAAGATGAGCAGGAAAAACGCTTTAAGCAGCGAATGGAAACGCCGGAAAAACAGTGGAAAATTACAGATGAAGACTGGCGCAACCGTGACAAATGGGATGACTACGAAAAAGCAGTCGATGAGATGATGTTACGCACATCGACGACAGAAGCCCCATGGCATATTATTGAGGCAAATTCCAAGTTATACGCAAGGATTAAAGTCCTTGAAATTGTTGTGGAGGCATTGGAAAAGAGGTTAGAATGAATACAAATCAGAAAATCCGAAGAATCGGAGGAATTGTTGTTTTATTAATTTTATGCGGTATGCTTTTGCCTGTATTTTGTAAAAACAGCAGGGCGGCAGAGGTGACGCATTATTATGTTTATCTGGATGACGCCCGCTATGAGGTGACAAAGGACGAGTATGCGAGAATTTACGGAAGCCAGTCAGATACCGATGTGCTGGTTTCGATTTTAAGAGAAATCTTAGGAGAGCGCATGCCGGCATCCTTTTCCGTTGTGTCTGGAGAGGTAACGACAGAAAACAGCGACAGTACCTACGACAATTCGGATTTTTTGATTGAAAATGGCAGATTGATTTCTTATCGGGGAAGCGATACGACCGTAACCGTACCAAATACGGTAACGGTGGTTTCTTCGCTTGCCTTTTATAACAATTCAAAGGTGAAGAAAATTATTCTTCCGTCAAGTGTAACGACAGTTGAAAAGTATGCTTTTGCCAAATGTTCATCGCTTCGTGTGATTTCTTTTCCAAAAGAAACTGTTACATTGACAGACAATATCCTTTATGACTGTGGAAAAATCTTAAATTTTGCAGCACCAAAATTAAGTAAGGCGTATTCGTATGCCGAGAAAAAAGGAATTGCCGTTACGACAACAAACAAAATTAAATTTGTATCTTCCCATATTTACCTTCTTGCGGGAGATACTGACACGATTCCTTTGCTTAACTGCATTAATACAGTAACGTATAAGAGTAAGAAAAAGAGTGTGGTATCTGTTACAAAAAGCGGTAAAATCCGTGCAAAAAAGAAAGGCACCACGACAATTCAGGCATCTTCCAGCGGTAAAAAATATCAGTACAAAGTAACGGTATACGGAAAAGCAGTTGGAAAACGGGTAAACCAGATTATTAAATCGGTTATTAAAAAAGATATGACGAATTATCAAAAAGTACAGGCAGTACATAATTGGATGATTCGAAATGTAAAATATGATTATTACAGTCTCAAACGCGGATATGTACCGAGTGTATCCCACACAGCAAAGGGAGCACTGCTGAAAAAAGTGGCAGTGTGTGATGGTTATTCGCATGCCTTTCAGATGGTGATGCGTAAACTTAAAATTCCGTGCCGCTTTGTAACCGGTTCAAGCGGTAGCGTCGGCCATGCATGGAATATGGTGAAACTTTCCGGTAAGTGGTATCATATTGATGTGACCTTTGACGACCCGATTATCAATGGCACAAACACCAACAAAAAACCGTATTATACATACTTTTTGAAATCGAGTTCGGTGATGAAAAAAACACATCATTTTAATGCATCGAAATACCCAAAATGTAACAGTAAAAAATATGACTAATTTTTTGGGCTCCGTAATTTAGAAAAAAGACATTGTGACTCGTGGGTTTGAGTACGTCGGTATGTGGCACTGGTAATTTCAGTGCCCATACCGCTACGCACTCAATGAGCGGGAGCGCCCACGAGACGCAAAGTCTTTTTTCTAAATTACTGGAATCCTAATAAATTGTCATTAAATATTTGCTACAAGCAAATTATTTTAGAATCTAATTCGTTAAATAAAAAAGCACTAGAAACAACGTTTTTCGTAGTTTTTAGTGCTTTTTAGTGAGTGCGGATGGCGGGACTTGAACCCGCACGATGTCACCACCGCAAGATTTTGAGTCTTGTGCGTCTGCCAATTCCGCCACATCCGCTCACAACGATATTTACTATACCATCCTTTTTTTAATGTGTCAATACTTTTTTTAGAAAAAAAGTTAGTAAGTTCGATTATGTTTGTGAACTGGGGGAAATGTTTGATGACAATTTATTTGGGATTCCAGTAATTCCGTAGAATAGCTTTGTGACTCGTGGGTACAAACACGTGGGTATGAGGCTTGCGTGTTTTGCAAGACCATACCCTTACGCGTTTGTTAAACGAGAGTGCCCACGAGACGCAAAGCTATTCTACGAAATTACGGAACCCAAACAATTCCCACAAACTTTTCTTTTTATATTGTGTTTCAACACATTTACGTGTAAAATATAATTTATCATGAATTAAGTTATATTAGAAGGGAGAACTTATGAGAAAACGTAAGTTAAAAAAAGGATTAGCATGGATTTTAGCATGTGCATTATTTATGGGGATGACCCCGGTGAATACGCAGGCGAAGGAACAAAAAAACAGAGAAATTGTATTATTTAATGCAAATGTGACTTCAGGTGGAAGTGTGACCGGAGGGGCAGCTACGATAGAGCCTACGGCTGAACCAAAAGAAATTGTTACGGTAACACCATTTTCCGGCTTGTGGAAGTATTATGGACAGAAGCGTACCTTTATCAGAGATGTGCATTACGCAGTATCCGATGAAAAGGATTTGCCGGATGGAGTTACACTTACGATTTCATCGGAAACTGCCGGAAAACAGCAGTTTGTGTTAAAGGATGAAAGGAGCAGTGATGAGAAACAGAAAATTTCTTATCAGCTGGCAAAAAATGCTCCGGCTTATGAAATTCGTGCTTATCATACGAATGCGGTGGCAAAGACGGAAAAAGGTACAATTAATATTGCAGACAGGACAGGATTGACAGACGATAAGGTTGAGATAGAAGCACCGGCAGGCTATCGAATCAGCAGTCAGGCTTCAGTGGATGCAAATTGGGCAGATACGATGTCTGTGACGTTGACAGAAGGAAAAAATGAGATTGCTTATTATTTAGCATCGAAACAGGCAGATGCGACAAAGAATGCGATTGATACGACAAAGAAAACGATTACAATTGTAGCTGATTTTACAGCACCACAGATTACATCGGTTTCCGGTTTTGACAGTGATACCGATACGACTTCTTCCGGATTGATTACCGGAAATGAACCGGGTAAATTTTATTATGTGGTACTGCCAAAGGCATTAGGCGAAGAGGCAGAGAAAGAAAGCGGTGGCATGACAACAAAATTTATATTGTCGCGTGTGACTTCTCATTATGGGATTGTTGGTTATGGAAGAGTAGATGGTGCAAAAGCTTCTAATTTTTCGTTTAATGGCCTTGCAGCGGAAACGGAATATGTAATTTATTCTTTTATGACAGATGATGCAGGAAATGAATCAGCAGTGGCAAAAAGTGCGGTCTTTACTACTGACAAAATGGCAATTGCCGGAAGTGTGGAAATAACCGGAACACCGGCAATTGATGAGACGCTTACCGCAAAACCATCACTGGATTCAGTGGATCCGGGCGAATTGTCTTATCAGTGGTACCGTGTGAAAAAAACAGAGGATGCAGAGAGTTTTGAGTCCGTGTTAGATGAGACAGGCGGAGCCGAAGAAGACGATTTGGAAGCGGAAGACGATGATGACGAAGAAGATGACAGCGATGACGATGGCACGTATGAGTTGGATGCCATCCATAAATTTGCGGCAAATGTAAAAGAAGATGATGATGTCACGACCATTGACGGAGCGGCAGCAATTAAAGGAGCAACCGGGCTTACCTACAAAGTGACAAAAGAAGATATCGGATATCGTTTAATTTGCCAGGTGAAAGCAAAGAAATATTCCGGTTATCTGGCAGGACAGACAACGACCTATGTGCCAAAACTAATTCCGGAGATTCCGAAAGTGACACTTGGAAGTTTTGTATATTCAAACAAGAAAAAACTTTCTTCAATTCGTCTGCCGAAGAGATTTAGCTGGGTAGATAGTACGATTGTGCCGGTTTATGGAAATTCCGGTTATCGTGCGAAATATGTGCCGGAAAATGCAGCAATGTACCGTACGGTGATTATCCGCGTGAAAGTTCCGGTTAAGAAAAAAGCTCTGACAAAGAAAATGATTCGTTTGAAAAAGAAATATGCTTATGAAGGTAAGGCAATCAAAGGAAACGAAACGGTTAAGGATGGAAAAGAGGTGCTTGATTCCGGAAAAGATTACAAGGCATCTTATCAGAATAATAAAAATTTAGGAAAAGCAACAATTACGATTAAGGGAATCGGTAATTACAAGGGAACAAAAAAAGTTTCTTATACCATTGTGAAACGTTCGGTTCGCTCGGTAACTTGTCATTATAAAAAGACAAAGAGTTATACCGGAAGATGGGTGAAACCAAATGTGACGTTGAAGGTGGGGAAAGTAAAATTAGAGAAAAATAGAGACTATACATTGGTGTACCGGAATAATCTTCAAATCGGAAAAGCATCGGTTGTTATACAGGGCATGGGCAATTTTACCGGAAAGAAAACCATTTCCTTTAAAATTGTGCCGCAGACACCGAAAATTCAGAAATTGAAGAAAAACAAGAAATCGTTTGCGATTACTTATTCGAGTGGGAAAATGGTACATGGGTACCAGATGGAAGTTTCGACGGCATCTTCCTTCGCTGCGAAAAAAACACAGAAATATATATTGAACGGAAACCGTTTTGAAGCGTGCGGTCTGAAAAAAGGAACGTATTATATCCGTGTGAAAGCATATTACAGCAAAAAAGGAAAACGCTATGAGAGTGGTTACACAAGCAAACGGAAAATAAAAATCAAAAAATAAAGAGGTCAAAAAATTGGAAAACAAACTTGTACTGATTGATGGAAACAGCATATTGAACCGCGCCTTTTATGGTGTGCCGGATTTAACAAACCGCGAGGGCTTGCATACAAATGCGATTTACGGATTTTTAAATATTTTGTTTAAAATATTGGATGAAGAAGAGCCATCGCATTTGTTAGTAGCGTTTGATGAAAAAGCACCGACTTTCCGCCATAAAATGTACGAAGAATACAAAGGGAAAAGAAAACCGATGCCGGCAGAATTGAGTGAACAGGTGCCGGTAATCCGAAATCTTCTTCAAGTGATGAATATCCGTATTTATGCGGAAGAAGGCATTGAGGCGGATGACATTTTAGGAACGATGGCGAAAAAAGCGGAGCAGGAAGGATATCTTGTTTCCATTGTATCCGGTGACCGCGATTTGCTGCAGTTAGCGACGGATACTATTTTGGTCCGCATTCCGAAAACGAGTCGTGGAAAGACGGTTGTCGAAGATTATCATACAGCGCAGGTAATTGAAAAATACAGTGTTACACCATCTCAGATTATTGATCTCAAAGGGCTGATGGGAGATGCTTCAGATAATATCCCGGGTGTTCCGGGAATTGGTGAGAAGACAGCAGTTAAAATTCTGACGATGTTTGGTACGGTTGAAAATGCGATTGAGCATGTAGAAGAAGTAACACCAAATCGTGCGAAAGAGGCGTTGAAGAACCATGTGGACATGGCAAAAATGAGTAAAGATTTAGCGACTATAAGGACAAACTGCAAATTGGGAGTGGTGCTTTCGGAGTGTACGTTTGAGGATATGTTTAACGAAAAAGCATACCAGATGATTCAGTCTTTGGATTTGAAATCCATTTTAAAGCGATTTTCGGAGGATACCGGCAGAGATAAAAAACTGGAAAAATATTTTCAGGTAATTGAGACAAAAAAAGACTGGCTCTCTTTTGTGCAGACAATTGAAAAGAAAGAGCCGGTAGCGGTCAAGACCGTTTTTCGAAAGGATGCTGCAGTAACAACGAGTGCCAGCGGACAGATGACGTTATTTATGACGGAGGCAGATGGAAGACTTTTAGGTATGGCGGTTGCTTTTTCCAAAGAAAAGATTGCTTTTTGCAAAGTGGGCGATGATTTGTCCGAATACGATATTACAAGTGAAATCAGTAATCTTTTGAAAACACATATATTGGTTGCCAATGATTTAAAGAACCAGTTAGATTTCTTCCCGGATGCAAAACCGGAAAACTCGTATGATACGAATCTGGCTGCGTATCTGCTAAGCCCGGTTCAGAAAAAGTTTGGAGAAGAAGAGATTGCAGAAAACTATGCATCTGTTTTGATGCACCCATATGAACAGTTTTTTGGTAAACAGCCGGAAGAAACTGCCTTTTTAGAGAAAGAAGACGAGGCAGTACGTTACTTTAGCTACTGTGCACTGGTAAATGCGCTTGCATATCCGAATCTTTCCAAAGAATTGAAAAAACAAAAAATGCAGTCATTGTTTGAACAGATTGAAATGCCGCTCTTATTTACCCTTTATGACATGGAAAAGGTGGGAATTTTAGTGGAAAAAGAGGCATTGCATGAATATGGTGCAAAACTTGGTGAGCGCATTTCTGAACTGGAAGCGGATATTTATGAGCGTGCCGGGGAATCATTTAACATCAATTCACCGAAACAGTTAGGTGTAATTTTGTTTGAAAAAATGCATATGCCTTATGGAAAGAAAACAAAAACAGGATATTCCACTTCAGCAGAAGTTCTTGAAAAACTCCGTTTTGAGGATCCGATTGTGGAGATGATTCTGGAGTACCGCCAGCTCACGAAGTTAAAATCTACCTATGCAGATGGACTGGAGAGCGATATCGATGAAAAGGATGGCAGAATCCACACAACATTTAATCAGAATGTGACGGCAACCGGACGTTTGAGCAGTACTGAGCCGAATTTGCAAAACATTCCGATTCGTATGGAACTTGGCAGACAAATCCGAAAAGTTTTTGTCCCACAGGACGGATACGTTTTCTTGGATGCCGATTACTCACAGATTGAATTAAGAGTGCTGGCACATATGTCAGAGGATGAAACTTTGATTGAAGCTTACCGGGAAAATGCTGATATTCATCGAACGACGGCAGCACTTGTCTTTCATACGCCTTATGAAGAGGTGACAGAACTGCAAAGGCGGAATGCAAAAGCAGTTAATTTTGGAATTGTATACGGAATCAGTGGATTTGGTTTGTCGCGCGATTTGAATATTTCAAAAAAACAGGCTGAAAAATATATTGAGGATTATTTTGAAACGTATCCGGATGTGAAACGGTTTATGGACGAACTGGTGGAGCAGGGCAAACAAAAAGGCTATGTGACATCTTTGTTTGGAAGAATCCGCCCAATTCCGGAATTTGCGTCGAAAAACTTTATGCAGCGCCAGTTTGGTGAACGCATTGCGATGAATTCTCCGATACAGGGAACGGCGGCGGATATTATTAAAATTGCGATGATACGTGTGCACAAGAAATTAAAAGAAGGCAATTACAAATCCCGTCTGATTTTGCAGATTCACGATGAACTTTTGATTGAGACACACAAGGATGAAATTGATGAAGTAAAACGGATTTTGGAAACAGAAATGGTTCATGCCTGCGATTTGGCAGTGCCTTTGATTGCAGAGGTGAAGCAGGGAATAAATTGGTATGAGGCAAAATAAAACCAAGGAGAAAGAAAATGGTAATTGGTATTACTGGCGGCGTAGGCTGTGGTAAATCAACGGTATTAAATCTACTGGAAGAAAAATATGGGGCAAAGATTATAGAGGCGGATGCCCTCGGTCATGAAGCAATGAAACCGGGGACGGAGCCTTATCAAAAGATTTGCGATACATTTGGTGTTGACATCACAGGAGAGGATGGACAGATTCTGCGTCCTTTGCTTGCGGATAAAATTTACCAGGATGACAACGGCAGAGAGCGGCTAAATGCCATTGTACATCCCTTTGTGAAAGAACAGATTTGTAAACAATTAGATGAATGGAAGGATGAGCCGGTTGTCTGCTTAGAAACGGCAATTTTATTTGAAACCGGATGTGACACGCTCTGCGATATAATCTGGGCGGTTGTGACAGACAAAGAACTAAGGATTCAGAGACTTATGGAATCGAGAGGATACTCCCGCGAAAAGACAGAATCCATTATGAGAGTGCAATTATCGGATAAAGAATGGGAAAAACGATGTGATGCACTGCTTGTGAATAATGGAAACCTGCAAAAACTGCAAGAAAGAATAGAAGAATTACTAGTCAGAAAGACAAATTTGTGATAGAATAATGGATATGTAGAATCTTTGATGAGGGAACAAGGTGAAAATGATGAACGCAGAAGACAATAAGCTTGTATTTGGATTGGATATCGGAACGAGAAGCATTGTGGGAACGGTTGGCTACCGGATTGGTACAGACCGTTTTGTTGTGGTTGCTCAGGAATCCATTGAGCATACGACGCGTGCCGTGATTGATGGACAGATTCACGATATACCGACCGTGGCAGATACGATTTATAAAGTCAAAGAGCGTTTGGAAAAGCGTGTGAGAGAACCTTTATCGGACGTCAGCATTGCGGCTGCCGGAAGAGTGTTAAAGACAAAGCGCGTCAAAGCCCGCTATCAGTTTAATTCAGAGACAAAGGTGACGGAAGACCATATTCGTTCTTTGGATATGATGGGTGTGGAACAGGCTTATGATGAAATAAGAAAAGAGCAGACCGACAGTGGAAAGAAGTTTTTCTGTGTCGGCTATTCGATTGTAAAATATTATTTGAATGGCTACCCGATGGAAATGATTGAGATGCATATGGCAAATTACATCGAGGTAGAGTTGATTGCAACTTTTTTGCCGGAAGAGGTTGTGGATGGCTTGTATTCGGCTGTTGAGCTTGCAGGATTGCATGTGGCAAGTCTGACGCTTGAGCCAATTGCTGCGATTAACATGGCAATTCCGGAAAAATTCCGCCTTTTGAACATTGCGCTTGTGGATGTCGGAGCCGGAACAAGTGATATTTCGATTGTAAAAGATGGAAGTATTATTGCATTTGGCATGATTCCGCTTGCCGGCGATGAAGTGACGGAGGCGATTGCTAAGAAGTATTTGACAGACTTTGAGACTGCAGAGTACATAAAAAGAGCCTGTGAGCGTAAGAAGAGTGTTTCTTTTAAGGACATATTTGGAAGCAAAATTCAGGTAACAAAAGAGGATATTGCACAGATATCTGAAGACGCTGTGAAAAATATTACCAAAAACATTGCCGATCGTATTTTGGAATTGAATGGCGGTCAGTGTGTTAGTGCGGTATTTGTTGTCGGTGGAGGCGGTAAGCATGAGGGATTTACCGAGAGTCTCGCACATTATCTGGGATTGCCAAATGAGCGTGTGGCAATACGTGGTGCAGAGGTACTTTCACAGGTTCAGTTTGAGCAGGAGGGAATCCGCAAAGATTCCACATTAGTGACACCGCTTGGTATTTGCATGACTTATTATGAGCAGAAAAATAACTTTATCCATGTAATGGTAAATGAGCAGCGTGTGAAATTATATGATAATGGCAAGGTATCGGTGTTAGATGCCTGTGTCAGCTATGGTTTTTCTAAAGATAATTTGTTCCCGATTCGCGGAGACAGTATTCATTATACGGTAAATGGTGAAACCCGGGAAAAGAAGGGAAGAGTTGGCGAGGTGGCTGAGATCAAGAAAAATGGCACACTAGTCAGCTTGAATGATAAAGTAGAGGAAAATGATACGATACAGATTCGGCCTTCCACAAAGGGAAGTACTGGAAAATTGTTAATCAAAGAGATTCCGGAGTGCAATGCGGAAATTACCGTGACTTTATTTGGAAGAAAACTGTTATGTCCAAAGTTAGTTGAGGCAAATGGTGAGGTGGTATCCTCGTTTTACGAAGTCAAAAACGGAGACGAAATCTGTACCTATGATTATTATTCCGTTAAGAGATTGTTAGAGTTTGCCGGTATGGATGTTGAAACTTTGGTTCTTTTGAATGGAAGAGAGGCTGGCGCATCAGCAAAAATTGTTGACGGTGATGTAATTACAAAAAGACCGGTTATTAAGCCGGAAGAGCCGGAAAAAACAAGAGAAGAAACGATGCAGGAGCAGATGGATGATGATCCATTGTTGGCACCGTTAAAACCGATGCCGGATTGGATGAGCGATGTCCCGTTCGATACGGCAAAATTAGGAGCGGACGGAGAAGTGATTCCGGGTGCAAAGCAGTTACGGCAGGAGAAAACGATTTCTACACCGGTAGAAGAAGTGACGGGACCTGTATTTGTTACGATAAATGGTGATGTGGTCGAAATGCCACATAAGAAAAATCCGATTTTTGTCGATGTGTTTGATGTATATCCGTTTGATATGACAAAAGCGGGAGGAACGCGTTTAGTAACTCGAATTAATGGTGAAGACAAAGATTTCACAGAGCCTGTTCATGATGGTGATAGGATTGAATTGTTCTGGGAGTCTTAAGGGAGGCTTGGCATGGAAGAAAAAATTAAAGAATTCTGGAAACAAAAACAAGTTGCGTTTTATCACATTTTTTTGGATGTTATGCTTTTGATTTACTGTATTAGTTTTTATTTTGCAGGGAATCAGGTAGTAACTATCCGGTATGTGATTCTTTTTGTATACGCTTTGTTGTGTATTGTGACAGAATTAGTACATAATCGCCATATGCAGAAAAAATATGTTCATTCCAAGCGGATAATTCAGGTAGAAAAAGTGTATTGCTTTTTGCGGCCGGCACTTGGATTAGCTTATTATTATATGGCAGAGACAAAATTAGAGGGAATTATTTTCCTGATACTGTTCCTGATTTATTTCTTTGAGCTTTTTTACAGTGTTGCTCTTGGAAAAAAGGCTCATCGGGTTATTATTTACGTGACTTATATCTGTCTGTATGGTATTATATCTTTTGTTATGCTTGTTGTGTTAGCACAAGATAACTTAAGCCGTGTTACGGTTGGAATTGCTATCCGTGAACTTGTGACGGTATCGGTTGTGCTTGTTTTAATTGTGGTAGTCAGTGAAATGATGTCTCACATGTGGGATTTTTTTGAAAAAGATATTTTTCGCCAGAACCGTGCACTGGAAGATTTAAATGAAGTCAATGATAAGATGAAAGAACAACAGGAAAAAATCAACCGGGTAAATGAAAAATTGGGAGTTCAAAAAATCGAATTACAGCTTGCAAATAAAAAGATTAACCGTTCACATGATGAAATGTCGGTTCAGAATGAATTGTCATCTATTATTATATCATCAATCGAGATAAAGGATATGTTAGATAAAATTGTTGATATGATACAGGTTCGATTGGATTTGGATGTTGTTGTAATTGTTTTGGAACAGGATCATGAACTTTATGTTCCGGGAATGGAAGAAGAACAGCGGGTGTATGCAATTTCCTGTGTGTTAGGAGACAAATTCCAAAAAAAGGTGATCGAATCCATTGAACATACGGATATGTCAGAGATTCTCCGCATGACTCAGACTTATATACAAAATAATGTTACGGATTCTGTGCAGTTATTTACTAAATTAGAGGGTGAACAGGAACTTCCATCGGTGGTATGCCTGCCAATCCGGAATCAGGAAGAAAGACTTGGCACACTGTTTGTTGGAAAGAACAAAGAAAATGCCTTTATGGACAGCCGTGCGTTCTATGAGAATATTGCCAGCCAGATTAGTATTGGTGTTGCCAATGCACGTCTTTATGCGAAGATGAATGATATGGCAATCCGAGATGGTTTGACAAGAATTTATAACCGCAGACACTTGACGGAGCTGTTAAGAAAGTATTTGGCGGAAGCTATGACGAAAAAAGTGCCGGTTTCACTTGCACTTTTTGATATTGATAAATTTAAAATGGTGAATGACACCTATGGACATCAGTGCGGTGACGAAGTGATTCGTTATGTGGCTTCGTTACTAAATCGTGGAGCACTCAAGCATGGCGGTATTGCCGGACGCTATGGCGGTGAGGAATTTGTTGTAGCATTCTTTGAAAAAGATTTGGATGAAACGTATCATATCGTTGAGGACATTCATAATCAGATTCGGAGTGAGGAAGTTGTTTACGAAGGAAAACATATTTCAGTTCGTGCCAGCGTTGGTGTGGCAAGTTATCCGCAGACTTGCGCTAATCCGGGAGAACTATTGACAAGAGCAGACTGGGCGATGTATCATTCCAAAAAGAATGGACGTGACCGGATTACAATTGACAGTGAGAAGATAAGTTCTCAGATGTAATATAAAATGAGATAAATTGAGGTGGAAACACATGCAGTTATATAGTATTGCCAGTGGAAGCAGTGGCAATTGTATTTATGTCGGTGGCGAAGAAGCCCGGATTTTAATTGATGCAGGGATTAGCATGAAACGGATTCGGGAGGGCTTAATGGAGGAAAATTTACCGATAGAAAACCTTCATGCCATTTTTATTACACATGAGCATACCGATCATATTTGTGGTTTAGGACCGGTACTGCGCAAGTACCAGATTCCTGTTTATGCTACGAAGGAAACGATTGAGGCAATATGGGAAAAAGGTGATATGAAAGGTGTTTCCGAAGATTTGTTCCATGCGGTTGTGCCGGAAAAGGCGGTTTCGATTGAAGATATGGAGATTATGCCGGTTAGAATTTCCCACGATGCGGCAAATCCCGTTTGTTATACGGTGCAGTCAGAATCGAAAAAAATCGGAGTTGCAACCGATATGGGCTGCTTTTCCAATGAAATCGTAGACCATTTGAAAGACTGTGATTCCCTGCTTTTAGAGGCAAACCATGATATTAACCTGTTGCAGGTTGGCAGTTATCCGTACTCACTTAAAATGAGGATTCTCGGTGAAAAGGGGCATTTGAGCAACGATGCCTCGGCAAGACTGATTGAAAAAGTGCTGCATCCCGGTTTGCAGCATATTTTACTGGGTCATTTGAGCAAGGAAAATAATTTTCCGGAACTTGCCTATCAGACCGTAAGTTATGAATTGGAACAAAACCCAGTTTGGGAAAAGATGGATACAGAGTTGTTAGTGGCAGACCGTATGGCGCCGACAAAACTGTTGACGATACAATAATTATGAAATAGAAAACTATTTCAGAATGGAGGAAGAAATGAAAAAGACAATAATTACCGTAGTAGGAAAGGACAGCGTAGGCATTATTGCAAAAGTATGTACTTACTTAGCAGAAAACGACATCAATATTTTAGATATTTCTCAGACAATTGTAGATGGATATTTTAATATGATGATGATTGTTGACTTTGCAAAGCTTACAAAATCCTTCGTGGATGCTTCCGAAGAGTTGGAAAATTTGGGCGAAGAAATCGGCTGCGTAATCCGTGTACAGAGTGAAGAGATTTTTGACAAGATGCATCGCTTATAAGGATTAGATTACGGAGGCTTAACTATGATAAATATAAATGAAGTCATTGAAACAAATAAAATGATTGATAAAGAAAATCTGGATGTGCGTACGATTACTCTTGGTATCAGCCTTTTGGATTGTATTGATTCGGATTTAACAAAACTTTGTGACAACGTATATAAAAAGATTACGACGATGGCAAAAGATTTGGTTGCGACAGGAGAAGAAATTGGAAAAGAATTTGGAGTTCCGATTGTAAACAAACGAATTTCCGTTACACCAATTGCATTGATTGGTGGCTCCGCGTGCAAGACACCGGATGATTTTGTTAAGATTGCACAGACACTTGACCGTGCAGCAAAAACAGTAGGCGTAAACTTTATCGGCGGTTATACGGCACTGGTATCGAAAAAGATGACGCAGGCAGATAAAAACCTGATTTTATCGATTCCAAAAGCACTTGCAACAACAGAATATATCTGTAGCTCAGTAAATGTCGGTTCTACAAAGACAGGACTTGATATGGATGCGATTCTTTTGATGGGTAAAGTTGTGAAAGAGACAGCGGTACTCACAAAAGATAATGATTCCATCGGCTGTGCTAAGTTGGTTGTCTTTTGTAATGCGCCGGATGATAATCCGTTTATGGCGGGCGCATTCCACGGCGTAACAGAAGGGGATGCCGTAATTAATGTTGGTGTCAGCGGACCCGGTGTTGTAAAAACGGCGCTGGATAAAGTAAAAGGAAAAGATTTTAGTACCGTTTGTGAGACAATTAAAAAGACAGCATTTAAGATTACGCGTGTTGGACAGTTAGTTGCTCATGAAGCATCCAAACGTCTTGGGGTTCCATTTGGCATTATCGATTTGTCGTTAGCACCGACACCGGCAGTTGGAGACAGTATTGCAGAGATTTTTGAATCCCTTGGATTAGAGCGTGCCGGAGCACCGGGTACAACAGCAGCGCTTGCAATGCTTAACGACCAGGTGAAAAAGGGCGGCGTTATGGCATCATCTTATGTCGGCGGTTTAAGTGGTGCTTTCATTCCGGTCAGCGAGGATCAGGGAATGATTGATGCTGTAACCGAGGGTGCATTGACACTTGAAAAACTCGAAGCAATGACGTGTGTCTGCTCCGTTGGTCTGGATATGATTGCAATTCCGGGAGATACGAAGGAAACAACGATTGCCGGTATCATTGCGGATGAGATGGCGATTGGTATGGTAAATCAGAAGACGACAGCTGTTCGTCTGATTCCGGTACAGGGTAAAGATGTTGGTGACCAGGCAGAATTTGGCGGACTTTTAGGATATGCACCGATTATGCCGGTAAATCCGTTTGGATGCGATGATTTTGTAACCAGAACCGGCCGAATTCCGGCACCAATTCATAGTTTTAAAAATTAAGGAATATTGGCAGGTGGTGAATCATAATGGAAAAGTTTCAAATTATGGGTAAAAAACTGGAACATCATGGACATATTCTGGATTTTTATACTTACGAACTCAAAGTGCCAAATGGCAATACAGCTTACTGGGATGTGTTAGAGCACAAGGGGGCTTCTGCCATTATTCCGGTAGATAAGGATGGAAAGATTGTTTTAGTCCGCCAGTACCGCGGTGCAATTGATGATTTGCTGTTAGAAATCCCGGCAGGAGGAAGAGATTCTTTAGAGGAAGATTTTCGTGTCTGTGCAGCGAGAGAGTTAGAAGAGGAAATTGGGTATCGTTCGGATGAGATTCACCATTTGGTGGATTATCACTCAGCTGCTGCCTATACAAGTGAAAAAATTGCGATTTACTATACGGAAAAGTTAATTCCATCGAAGCAGCATTTGGATGAAAATGAATTTGTTCAGATTGAACGCTATTCGCTGGAAGAATTAAATGAGATGATTTTTGATGGCCGGATTACAGATGGAAAAACCATTGCCGGTATTATGGCATATCAGATGTTAAAACATAAGAATCAGGAATAATACAGGCTTTGTCCACATACCTTGTAAAAGGCGCTGCCTGAGAGGAGTGGACATATGTATAAACATCATCGAACAAATCACAGCCGATTGTTAGATAGAGAATTTCTGCAAAAGATAAGTCTCTGTTTTCTAATCGGCTTTTTGTGTGGGGCTGTTTTTTATTACTGTTTTCAAAATTCATTTCGTGAAATTTTACAGGCAACTTTAGAAAATAATACAAAGACATGGACAAAAGAAACTGCGCTTTTCACGGAATGGTTTCGTTCTTTGTGGAATCATGGAAAGTATTTTGCTTTAATATGGCTTTTAGCAATAAGTCCGGCAGGACCGGTGAGTCAGAAGATATTTGTCGTTTATACCGGAATAAGAAACGGTTTTTTATTTGTCTTTTTTTTATATGCAAAAAGTGCATTTGGCATCATTGTCTACTTTGCCAGTCTGATTCCACAAGTCTTTTTACTGGCGCCGTTATATCTTTTCTTGTTTTATGCGACAACAGAAAACAGGCAGCCAAAGCTAGGAAAAATCACAATTGTTCTTATGATTTTTACTTTTTTAACTGCCTGTCTGATTGAAGTTAAATGGAATTTGCCGCTGATGAAGAAAATCTTATAAGTGGCTTGCAATTTTATCAATTAAGCGCTCGGTTTCATCCCATCCAAGACAAGGGTCTGTGATGGATTTTCCGTATTCGTGCTCATTGACTTTCTGGCTGCCCGGAAGCAGATAACTTTCTACCATAACACCCTTAACTAATTCGGCGATAGCAGGATTTACCAAACGGCTGTGCAGCACTTCATCCACGATTCTAGGCTGCTCATAGTGTTTTTTGCCGGAATTGGAATGGTTGGCATCAACAATACATGCCGGGTTGTGCAGGTTGAGAAGTGAATATTTCTCATGCAGACGCTCCAAATCTTCATAGTGGTAGTTTGGAATATTCTGTCCATGTTTATTTACGGCACCGCGAAGAATAGTGTGTGCCAATGGATTTCCGTCTGTTGTTACCTCATGTCCACGATACAGGAAAGTATGTGAGGACTGGGCAGCAATACAGGAATTTAACATAACGGAAAAATCACCACTGGTTGGATTTTTCATACCTGCCGGAACATCCATGCCGCTGACGGTCATACGGTGCTGCTGGTCTTCCACAGAGCGGGCACCAACGGCTACATAAGATAAAATATCGCTGATGTATGGCCAGTTTTCCGGATAGAGCATTTCATCGGCAGAGAAAAGGCCGGTTTCAGAAATCGCACGAAGGTGCATCTTTCTCATGGCAATCAAGCCCTCCATAAAGTCAGGTGCTTTTTCCGGATCAGGCTGGTGAACGATTCCTTTGTAACCCTCGCCGGTAGTTCTTGGTTTGTTTGTATAAATTCGTGGAACAATCAGAATTTTTTCTTCTACTTTTTCCTGCATTTTTGCAAGGCGGGTAATATATTCACAAACAGAATCTTCATGGTCAGCAGAACATGGCCCGATAATCAACAAAAATTTGTCCGATTCACCTGTAATAATTGCGCGGATTTGTGCATCGCGAATTTCTTTTTGTGCTTTCTGCTCCGGTGTCAGGGAGTACAATTCTTGAAGCACTTCCGGAGAGATCACTTCTTTTTTATAATGGAAACTCATTTTCTCATTCTCCTTTGCATCTTTTCACTCTTGTGTATTCTACTCCTTTTTTATGGAAGTGTCAATTGTTCATAATTTCGTAACATTTACATTGTATAGTATGTGGGTATGGGTTTGATAAAGTGAGCCCTTATGGTGAATGAACATAAAGGAGGTTCAAACGTTGATTAAAGTAGAACATCTGGTAAAGCGTTATGGTAATCGAAATGTAGTGGATGACCTGACTTTTACCGTTGAAAAAGGACAGATTGTTGGCTTCTTAGGACCAAATGGTGCCGGAAAATCAACAACAATGAACATGATTACCGGTTACATCTCTGCGACAGAGGGCACGATTGAGATAGATGGTGTAGACATATTTGATGAGCCAGAGAAAGCGAAGAAAAAAATCGGATATCTTCCGGAGATGCCGCCGCTTTATCCGGATATGCTTGTTAGAGAGTACTTAAGTTTTGTCTGTGATATAAAGAAAGTAAAAAGAGATAAGAAGGATGCTATGATTTCTAAAGTCATGCGCCGTGCGAAAATTACGGATGTATCGGAGCGTCTGATTAAAAACTTATCCAAAGGTTACAAACAGCGTGTGGGAATTGCCGGCGCGATGGTTGGCGACCCGGAAATCCTTATTTTTGATGAACCGACGGTTGGACTTGACCCAAAACAGATTTTGGAAATCCGCGATTTGATTCGTGACTTGAGCGAGAAGCATACGATTTTGTTAAGTTCCCATATCATGCAGGAAGTTAGTGCGGTATGTAATGAGATTATCATTATCAATGAAGGTAAGATGATTGTCAAAGATAA
Organism: Clostridium sp. AF36-4; assembly: GCF_003435975.1. Taxonomy (NCBI): domain Bacteria; kingdom Bacillati; phylum Bacillota; class Clostridia; order Eubacteriales; family Clostridiaceae; genus Clostridium; species Clostridium sp. AF36-4. Next base: position 32,241 of record NZ_QTVH01000024.1, read on the forward strand.
ACCGGAAAACATTTCCGCACACATTGAGCAGACGCATGAACTGACGATGGAGATTAAGGGAAATAAAGAATTAGTCCGCAGTATTTTATCGGGCATTGAACATATTACAGAATATAAAGTGACCGATTCTGAAGACGATGAAATCTGTAAAGCCATAGTTATTTCCGAGGCGGATTCGGATATCCGTGAGACGGTCTTTTATGCGTTGGCTGAGAATAAATGTGCTATTTTAGAAATGCATACGAAGGAGCCTTCTCTTGAGGAAACCTTCATTCGCCTGACCGGAAATGGCAGCCGTCAGATGGCGGAGCGAAACAGCCGCAGAAGAAAAAAGGAGGGAAAATAAGATGAGAGCGATTTATAAAAAGGAATTAAAGTCCTATTTTACATCTGCCATTGCGTGGGTGTTTCTGGCGTTTTTCTTGGTGCTGACCGGATTGTTTTTCTTCCTGTATAATTTGTCCGGTGGTTCGCTGAACTTTTCTACCGTTTATGGAGCCATTGAGATTTTCTTTATTCTGCTCCTGATTCCGGTACTTACGATGAAAAGTATGGCGGACGAGAAACATCAGAAAACGGACCAGTTGTTATATACGTCACCAATTTCGATTAATAAAGTCGTACTTGGAAAATATTTAGCGTTAGTTACATTATTTGCAATTGGTCTTTTGATTGTGTCACTTTATCCGATTATTTTACAGAATTTAGTGCGCAGCGTAGCAGAAGAGGGAAGTACTTCTTACACGGTAAATTATGCGGTTGCTTATGGCAGCACGCTTGGCTTCTTTTTGATGGGATGTGCTTACATTGCCATTGGCGTGTTTGTTTCTTCTTTGACGGAGAGTCAGGTGATTGCAGCCGTTGCTATTGGTGTTATCAATATTTTCACGATGCTGATGACAAGTCTTGCAAATATGCTTCCATCCAGTAAAATTTTTATGGTATGTTTCTTCGCAGCCTTAATTGTTTTGCTGGCATTTGCCTTGAATTTTTGGATTCATAACAAATGGGTTTCGGCGCTTGTTGGACTTGTGGCTGAAATTGTCCTGTTTGTTTTGTATTTCTTTTTCTCATCCCATTTTGATGGTTTGCTGTACAACGTGTTAAGTGCGATTTCATTTACGGACCGGTACACAAACTTCACATATGGTATTTTGGATGTGAGCGCGATGTTATATTATGTGAGTGTTAGTTTTCTGTTTGTATTCTTTACGATTCAGAGAATTAAGAAACAACGCTATAATTAGGATGCGTGGAAAAGGAGGATATCATGAGCAGGAATAAAAATGAAAAGAAAAAATTTGCAAGCCGTAAATTTAAGATGGGAAGTTTTCAGACAATTACGATGGTAATTGTGCTTGCCGTAGTAGTGCTTGTTAATGTTGTAATTGCCAGAATGAACTGGTCAAAAGATATGAACTCGGATTATTTGTATTCCCTGTCATCCGATACGATTTCGTATGTCAAAGGATTAAAGGATGACATTACCATTTATTATTTGGTGGAAGATGGACATGAGGCACAGACGAGTTCTTATACAAAGACGATTAATGTCGAGAATATCATTAAACTTTACGATGGTTTGGGAACGGTGAAGGTTGAGAAGAAGAACCCGGTTCTTTATCCGAACTTTGCGAAAAAATACACAAGCGAGAGTGTGCAGGATAATGACATGATTGTGGTGAATAACAAAAACGGAAAATCACAGTATTTGTCATTTCAGAGTGATATGATTGAAATGACGTATGACACTTCTTCCGGTTCTATGGAGCAGGTTCCAAAATCCTTGAAGTTAGAGTCGGCAGTTACGTCGGCAATTCAGAAAGTAACATTAAAAAATACAAAGAAAGTTTACGTGGGCGGCGGTCACAGCATGCAGTCCTTAAATGATGACTTTACAGAACTTCTCTCGAAAAACGGATTGGAGAAGGAAGACTTTGATTTGACGAAAAATACAAAAGTGCCGGATGACTGCAGCTTGCTTATTTTGTACAGTCCTGCTGCCGATATTACAGAAAACGAGTATAAGTATCTGAGTACTTACTTGAAAAATGGCGGAAAGGCAATCTTTTTGCTGAATTATACAGTGGATACACCGTACTACAATAAGCTGTTAAAAGATTACGGCATTAATGTCCAGTCCGGTTATGTACTTGATCCGGATAATTACTTTGCTTCTTATGGAAGCAGTGCCTATATGCTTTTGACACCGCAGGTAAGTAAAGACAGTGATTTGACATCGGATTTGAGCACAAAAGACGTTCTTTCCTGGTACAGTAAAGGAATGACGGCAGATAAGAAAGTGCGAAGCACATTGACTGTTCAATCGGTTTTGACGACATCGGATAAATCCTATGCACGCAAAATCAGTGATAAAGAAGATACACAGGATTTGGAGAAAAAAGACAGTGACCAGGCAGGACCTTTCAGTGTAGCGATGACCGCAGAAGATAAATATGCGGAAAATACAAAGGGTGAAGGCCATGCAACGAAGATTTTTGCGATTGGTTCCGTTGCCTTTATGGATGTGCCAAACAGCAGTTATGGCTCAACAACAAGTATTATCGGTACCCAGATGGCAGAGCAGTACAATAACCGTGCAATTTTAGTAAACGCCCTGAAGTGGCTTGTCGGTGATGGCGGAGATGAGATTAAAGTATTAAATATTCCGGATCGCTCCCTCTTAGAAGAGACAGTACAGTTAAACTCCGGTGATATTACCTTTTGGACAGCTTTGCTTGTTGTAGTTCTTCCACTTGCCCTGCTGCTTTGCGGATTCCTGATTTGGAACCGAAGGAGGAAAAAATAATGTCAAGTAAGAAAAAGAATGCCATTACGATGATTGCCCTTGTGGTGGTACTGATTATTTGTTTGGTCCTTTATTTTGTGATTCCACGCGGTAAATCATCAGACAAAGATGCAGACAGCAGTTCGACAAGTGAATCGAACTCAACGGATTCCGGTTCGGACAATGCCAAAATTACATTGGATACCATTACGTCTGATAACATTTCTTCGATTACCTTGACAAAGAAAGGTAAACAGGCGTGGAAACTTTCCCAGAAGAAAAAGGGGACATGGAAGATTGACGGAAAAGAAAGTGCTCCGGTATCGGATGAGACGATATCTTCTATGGTAAAAAATGTTAATCCTGTGAAAGCAACACAGAAGTTTTCAGCTAAATCCGGAAATCTTTCCGACTACGGTTTGAAAACACCGGCATTTACAGTTGCGATTGAGACAAAAGACGGCGCTTCCTATCAGTATCAGATTGGAAGTGAGGTGCCAAAATCAGATATGGGCTACTACGCAAAATGTTCAGGACATGATGAAATTTACTGCTTGAATACCGCGATGATTACGGCATTTAACGTAGATGAGATTAGTTTCATCAAGATGGATACACTACCTGAAATTGATGATGATTATTTGACTGCATTTTCTGTAAAGAATAAAAAAGGCAATGATTTTGCAGCAAAAAAGGTGACGGATGCAGAAAAAGTTGATTTTTACTCTAATTGGAATATTACGGCACCGTATGCGAAACCACTGGCAACCAGTCAGTCGGAGTGGAGTTCAGTGCTTGGTTACTTTACGGTTCTGAAATATGAGAAAATGGTGGAGTATGACTGCAAGAACCTTAAGAAATACGGACTGGATTCGCCAAATTCTGCGATTACGGTAGATTTCTACCAGCCAAAGGATGGTTATACACCGACAGCTACGGCAACACCAAATGCTATGGTGTCCGATTCGTCTTCGTCCTCATCCTCTTCGGATGCTTCCTATATCATTCCGGAGAACAAAAGAATGTATAAGTCGTTAAATCTTTTGATTGGGAAAAAGACAAAAGATTCGTATTACGTCTGTGAAAAAGGAAGCCGGAATGTGTATACGATGAGTTCGGACACGATTGAAAAGATTACAAAACTTGATGCCTATACCAATATGGACCACTGTGTGTATTCTGTACTTGCGACAAGCATAAAAGGATATGATGTCACATACGGCAATACAACACTTTCTGTAACACGTAAAACCGTGAAAAAGGATACTTCAAAGACAACTGCAACACCGACTGCTGCGGCAACCGAAAGCGGAACTGCAGTTAATAATGCAACGGATAGCAGTGTGAAGAATATCTGGACATTAAATGGCAAGAAGATTTCAGATGATGACGAGAGAGACTTTTTATCGCCGTATTCACTTGCTTATCTGCTTGAGTATTCCGGAAAAGCGGATAATAAAGTAAAACCAAAGAGCAGTAAGCCGGTCCTCACAATTGTGTACCACGAGAATAACCGTGATGTAACTGTTCGTTACCTGCCTTATGACGGAATTAACTTTTACCGGGTAGAGAAAAACGGCATGGATTATTTCCTTGTCGATAAATTGTCGGTAGACGATATCATTAAAAAATTTAAAGGCATTGAAAAACTGGCAAAATGATAAGATTCATAAAAAGCACTTGAAAAATGTTCAGGTGCTTTTTATAATGGAAGAAAAGCAAAAAGTTAGAAAGAGAGACAAAGAGCAATGATGGATATCAAAACGTATTTATATAATACTTTGACAAAGTCAGTGGATGAGTTTGTGCCAAACGAAGAAGGAAAAGTTGCGATGTATACCTGTGGACCGACGGTGTACCATTTTGCACACATTGGAAATCTTCGCAGTTACATTATGGAAGATGTACTTGAAAAATACCTGCGTTATGTTGGCTACGATGTAAAACGCGTCATGAATATTACGGATGTCGGACATTTGACAAGTGACGGTGATACCGGGGAAGACAAGATGCTAAAGGGAGCGAAAAGAGAGCATAAGACAGTTATGGATATCGCCCGCTTTTACACGGATGCATTCATGGCTGACTGCGAAAAGTTGAGCATCAAACGTCCGGATGTTGTAGAACCGGCGACAAACTGTATTCCGGAATTTATTCACATGATTGAGGTGCTCTTGGAAAAAGGATATGCTTATATTGCAGGAGAGAATGTGTACTTTGATACCTCAAAATTGGATAATTATTATGTTTTATCTTCTCAGAATGAAGAGGATTTGCAGGTTGGTGTCCGCGAGGATGTTGAAGAAGATACAAATAAGAGAAATAAGACAGACTTTGTTCTTTGGTTTACCAAATCGAAGTTTGATAATCAGGAATTGAAGTGGGACAGCCCTTGGGGCGTTGGTTATCCGGGATGGCATATTGAGTGCTCCTGCATTAGTATGAAACATTTGGGAGAATATATGGATATTCACTGTGGTGGTGTCGATAACATTTTTCCTCACCATACGAATGAGATTGCCCAGAGTGAGGCCTACATCGGTCATAAGTGGTGTAATTACTGGTTCCATGTCAATCATTTAAATACGAAGAATGGGAAAATGAGTAAGTCAAAGGGTGAATTTTTGACTGTTTCTCTTTTAGAGGAAAAAGGATATAATCCAATGGCATACCGTTTCTTCTGTTTACAGTCACATTACCGCAAACCGCTTGAATTTTCGTGGGATGCACTGGATAATGTAGTAAGTGCGTATGATAAGTTAGTAAAGAGAATTGCCAATCTATCAACAGATGGAGAAGTGGATACGGCGGCGTGCGAAGAATGGAAGATGAAATTTGCAGAGGCACTTTCTCGTGATATTAACACCAGTTCGGCAATTACTGTTTTATATGATATGTTAAAGGCAGAACTTTCGGATGCTTCGAAACGTGTGTTAGTGCAGAGCATGGATGAAGTACTTTCTTTGCAGCTTGAGAAAGCATGGGAAGACAAAGAGGCAGATGTGGACAATGAACTGGCTTCTTATGTTGAGAAAAAAATAGAAGAGAGAAAAGAAGCAAAAAAAGCAAAAGATTTCGCAAAAGCTGATGCAATCCGCGAGGAATTGCTGGCAAAAGGGATTGTGTTAAAAGATACCAGAGAAGGTACTTTTTGGGAAAAGCAGTGATAGGAAAGGATGGATGATATGAAAAGAAAATTGGTGAGTCTTTTATTGAGTCTTTCGCTTATGGTTGTAAGTGTGACGGGATGTCAGTCGGATTCTGTTACGGAGGAGACAAAAAAAGAAGTGCAGACAAAGAAAAGCCAGGTGTTATCGTTATACAAGGAAATTGAGACGATGATTCAGAAAAATCACATTGAGGCAGATGCTGATTTTGCAAAGATGAAAGATAAACTTACGTCGATGTCAAAAAAGGTAGATGAAAAGATTGAGGATACGACAGAAGAGGATGCAAAACAAGCCATCACAGAGTTAAAGCGATTAGAAACAAATTTGCAGCAAACAAAGAAAAATGTCGAGGCACACATAGCAAAATAAAAAATCAAAAAAAAGGGGCATATCAAAGGATATGCCTCAGACTGTAGACAAAGTCCACGACAAATGTCGTGGATTTTTCTCGTATTAAA